>JAISLZ010000115.1 GCA_031277015.1 Eubacteriales Family XIII. Incertae Sedis bacterium
TCAGAATAACCTTGCTCATTTTGCCTCCCTTGAATTTCGGCATGGATCGGATTACTTTTTGCAAGTTCCGGTTTGCATCAATCGTTACCTACCATCCGCACACTCATAAGTATATTTTAATATACACTATTTGCGTGGGTATTGGAACCCCATTCCATGAAATTGACCGTTCATCGGCGGCGCCAAACTGTTTATCCTTATGCTTTTTATTGAAATCCTAATATTATCCGTAAAGATGATATCCGGTTTGTACCTCAGCACTTTTTCCATATCCTTCCGGGTTCTCACAGTAAAAAGCGCCACATCCAAGCCACGAGCGCGTGCATAGCGGGTAGCCCGGCGTGTGATTTTATCCTTCGAAACGCTGATGGAGTCAACCCATTCCGGTAGGAATTTTAACCGCCTCGCCGTAATGCCCGTCATACTATTGCTAGGGAAAATGTACATATACGATGCCTGGCAAAACGATTCGTGCAGGGTTTTCAGACTGTCGAAAGACTGCGACGATAGTATCACGCGGCTTTGCATACGGTATTTTTTTAACAGCCTTATCAGCTCCTGGTCCATAAGGCGGGCTTCATCGCCTCCAATATCCTTCGTCTCGATGATATAGAACAGCTTGCCTCCCAATTGTAGCAACACTTCTTCCAGACGTGGGAGTTTCTCGCCGTTGGGGAGCATGATAGTGTCGAGTTGCCCTGAATCGGTCAGAGATACGTTGATGTTGCACCCTGTAGTCCGTTTGAGGTTGTCATCGTGACTCACATATATGATGCCGTCATTGCTTATCACAAGGTCGAACTCGATGAATTTTGCCCCTTGCATGGCCGCCCGCTTGAAACCGGCGATCGAATTTTCCGGAGTCTCCTGGGGAGTGCCGCGATGCGCGACAAGTATAGGACGCCAGTATCGCGATCCCTCATCCGGCTTACTCATCTGTGGCCGCGTCTCACAAGATGCGCCACAGCAAAAGCTGGCCATGTAGACTAAGACGATCAAGCGCGCGATGGTGGTCGTGCGCTTGTTCCCCTTCATTCTGTCTGGTTCATACATCGACATCTTGCGCGCAAGACCGCAAAGGCAATCACTGCGCAGGACGCGGCAATCAAAAGAACGATGGTCTTCTTCATTTTTGTTATCCTTTCTAAATATGCAGGAATAGTGTTGTATGTTGGTTATTCCTACACCCTTTTTATACTTCCAAGCCACAACGTATAATGCTTTACAGACGCTGTAGATTGGTTTGTTCTTCTATCGTTTTGACGATTTTGGGAAGGCTCAACCAAAGCGGTTTGTCCAAAGCGGTAATTGGTCAGATAACGCATAACATTTCATATAAATAGTGTATCGCTGCAAAGTATCGCATAATAGTGGCGTTTTGGAGTATTTGAGATTCTTGCGGGGACGAGACAGGTATTCCTTTGCCCCACGGGCGTCACTTGCCGATGCAGAAGCGGGAGAATATGCGCTCCAGGATGTCGTCTGTAGCTGTTTCGCCGATGATTTCGCCGAGGCTGTCGTAGGCGGCGCGTATGTCCGTCTCCGCGAGGTCTATGTTGCCGGTCTGGGTGAGCTGTTCCGTAGCGTCCGCAATTTCGGCGGCGGCGCGCATGAGCAGGTCTTTGTGGCGGGCGTTCACGGCGAGCAATTCACCGGACTGCGGAGCGCCGCCGTCATAGACCGCGCGTTCTATGACGTCCTCCAGATCGGCCAGCCCTTCGCCGGTTTTTGCGGAGAGCGAAATTGTATACAATTTGTTTTGAAGCTGTTCCGGGAGGTTCGCCTCTCGGAGCAGCCGCGCGAGGTCAGCGTCCGCGACGGTGCGCGGCAGGTCGGATTTGCTTACGGCGAGGAGGATGTTCCCCCTGGTTTCCGCGACGGACCGCAGCGCGGCTATATCGTCCTTGTCTATCTCCCTGCTACCGTCTACGAGGAATACCGTCAGGTCCGCATCCGCGATAGCTTTCTTCGTGCGGTCTATGCCTAGTCGTTCGATCTCGTCTGCCGTATCTCTGACGCCCGCCGTATCTGTCAGCCGGACGGGAAGCCCCCTGATGTCGGCGCTCTCCTCGATGCTGTCGCGTGTCGTTCCGGGGATGTCCGTCACTATGGCGCGTGCGTCTTTTAGCAGGGCGTTTAGCAGCGAGGATTTGCCGGTGTTGGCGGCTCCTGCGATCACGACGTTCAGGCCTTCGCGGAGTATGCGGCCTGTGTTCGCGGTGGATATGAGGGCTTCTATGCGGACCGATGCGGCGCGGAGACTGGCCGCCATCTCGGACTGCGCGGAGTCCGGGTCCGCGAAATCCTTGTCGTCGTCGGGGTAGTCGATGTGGACGGCGGCCAGCGCGAGCGCGTCTGCGAGCAGGCCTCTGGCGTTGCCCACCCGCGCCGACAGACCCCCGCCGAGCTGCGCCACGGCGGCGCGCGCGCCCTGCTCCGTCTTCGCCCGTACGACATCGATGACGGCCTCGGCCTGCGCGAGGTCGATACGGCCGTTCAGGAACGCGCGTTGCGTGAACTCGCCGGGCGAAGCCGGCTCCGCGCCACACCTAAACGCGGCCTCAAGGACGCGCCGCAAAGACACGACCGAACCGTGGCAATGTATCTCGGCCACATCCTCGCCCGTATACGTATGCGGCGCTCCCATGAAAACCGCAAGAACCTCGTCGACAACATCGCCAGTTTCCGGGCATACGACATGCCCGTAACACATACGCCTGTCATCAAAACGCGGCCCGTCGGCCCCATCCGCCCGCACAAAAAGCCGGCCCAGTATCGCGCCGGCTTTGTCCCCGCTTATCCGTACTATCCCTATGCCGCCCTCACCGTACGCAGTGGACACGGCGGCTATCGTCGGAACCGGCGGCATATCTTTAATCAACGTTTCCTTCGTTCCCGTGACGCCCACCGCCTATTTCGGCCACTAATACGGATGGCGCAACCACCGGCACGGGGGAGTTCCTGTAATGCGTTCCATCCCTCGTTACGATACAATCGACTTTCGCTTTCTGCGCACATACACATAGAAGGGCACCCTCGTAATCGTCGATAGCTGCGTCAAGCGCCACCTCACAGTCGTGGCCGCGTACGTCCGTGACCTCGACCAAATCCATTAGATCGCGCAACGCCCGTTTTGACTTCGCTCCATCTTTCAAATATTTTTTGATGAGATAGTAAATATCCGTTATTGCACTTGCCGTGATACAGGCAACAATCTCCCTCCTTGCAGATGCAAGCAGTATCTCTTCTGCCGCCTCACTGAACGGCGCCCGCGCCAACAACGCATCGAGGGCCACATTCGTATCAACCATTACCTTCATATCGCTTCAGCCTCTCTGCCCTGATTTCGTCGCGCTCCACGTCGGCCTTGATTATCCCAAAAAGTGACTTGGCTTTTGCCACCCTAGCCTCACGAAGCGAGATCAATTTTGCGATATTTTTACCATTTTTCGTGACTATCACGTCTTCCGTATCTACTGCGGCAAGATATTTCCCGAGATTATTCTTGAGTTCAGTCGCCGTCACCTGCATGAAAACACCTCCAATTTCGGACAATACATCACCGTAAACCATACTATTTCTAAACAAATATTAGCTAATATAATTATAACGAGTCAGCTATTACTGTCAAGCGAATCAGTTTGCGTTGACGCTTTAGCAATATAGATGTATATTAGTATTAAGATATAGTTGTATTGAAGATGGGTTGAAAAGGGGTACAATTGGGAGCGTATGAGAAGCTGATTGCCCAAATCCTTTCAGGGAAACAAGACTCTTCGTTGCGTTTTGCGGAAATCATCAATTTGCAGCCGCTGAAATCAAAAGCAAAGGCATATCAGGTCAAACAAGTCAGGGATTTGATTGTGAAATACAGACTAGAGGTCAAGGTTAAATGAATACGGACAGATACGAAGTGATACTATATTGGAGCGCGGAGGATGGGCGTTTTATCGCCGAAATACCTGAACTGCCGGGCTGTATGGCCGACGGGGAGACCTATGTCGAAGCTGCGGAAAACGCTCAGAAAGTCATTTCGGAGTGGATTGAAACTGCAAAAAAGCTAGGGAGGGCAATCCCGGAACCACTCGGGCGATTGGCTTATGCGTAGCCACACGGCGCATACGGCCCCAGCGTGAATGTCAGCCCCCTAAGGAAGCGCTGATTAAATACTTTGACTGCGCGTGAATGGTAAATAAAATAAATGC
>JAISLZ010000012.1 GCA_031277015.1 Eubacteriales Family XIII. Incertae Sedis bacterium
TGTCCGGAGGAGAGAAAAAGAGATGCTATTTTCCCGGAAATGTCGGTAAAAGACAATATCACAATGTCTATATTGAAGAAAATTAGCAAATACGGATTTATTGACAGGAAAAAACAAAGTGAGATTGTTGAAGAATATATCAATATTCTAAATATAAAGACCCCTGGCGCCAATCAGTTGATAAAGTTTCTATCCGGGGGTAATCAACAAAAATGTATTATCGCTCGAGGTCTTTGTTCCGAGCCCGATATCATCATTCTTGACGAACCTACGCGGGGCATCGACGTAGGTGCAAAGATGGAAATAGAAACTCTTGTAAAAGACCTTGCAGAGCAAGAAATCAGCGTAATTATGATATCTTCCATTATTGAAGAATTGGTAAGGGACTGCGACAGGGTGGTTCTTATAAAAGATGGTGAAGACGTTGGAGAACTTTGTGGGAAGGAAATCACAGAAGATCACATAATACATAAGATTTCAGAAGCGCATACTCATTGATTTCATGAGTGGTCGGGAGGAATATTCAAGTGAGAATTTCAAACGAAGAAACCGGAATGATGAATAATCAAAGCGCGAAAGCGTTAAAACGTAGCGAGTTTGCCAAGAAATATGGCGCAATTATGGTATTCGCCATACTACTGATGGTCAATATCATCGTTACGCCAAACTTTATCAGTTCAATCACTATATACAACCTTATAATTCATTCAACCACAGTAGTCTGCATAGCTATGGGGATGACTTTTGTCATTGCGGTAGCAGGTATTGACATCAGTGTAGGTGCAACTATGTCATTGTGCGCTACGGTTACCGCTATTATGGCGGAAAATGAATATCCAATTGTGTTATGCGTTTTTATAGGATTGTTACTTGGTGGCGGCGTTGGTGCTTTCATTGGCGTGATGACCGTCAAATATACGATTCAGCCAATGGTACTCACACTTGCTATGATGATAATATTGAGAAGTGCGGCCCGCATGGTCAGCAACGCGAAAACTGTCCAGATCGTTGACCCTAATTTTCTTGGAATATCAGGAACATCGTTTGGTGAGATTCCAATTCAATTGATTTATATTTTGGTGTTCACCATCTCATTTTTTGTGTTGGCTGAACACACGGTGTTTGGTAAATCTGTAGAAGCGATAGGCAACAATATTACCGCTGCAAAATTGTCCGGGATTTTCTCGGATCGAATAGTTGTATTCGTATACTTGCTTCTTGGAGCTTTGTCCGCGCTAGCCGGTATCATGGCGGTTTCTCGAATGCAAAATTGTAATCCCAGCTCCGTAGGATCCGGAATAGAGCTTGAAGCCATTGCTGCCGTCGTTATAGGCGGAACTTCTATGTCCGGCGGAAAGCCCAGAGTCATGGGTACTCTGGTAGGTTGTTTTATTATGTCCATAATCACTATGATGGTGAACATGAACGGAATAGATACAGCGTGGTCTATGTTGCTTGAAGCAGCAATTATCATTATCGCAGTATACATACAGTCTGGCAAAGGAACGAGTGTAAAAAAAGTGAAATATCAAAAAGCCTATGACAAAATCGCAGGAGGTCTGATTGATGAAAAATAAAAGAATCAGAACATTCATCAGCGCCAACGCAACCCTCATCGCCGTGGTTGCAATTCTTATAATCGCATCGATCACAGTCAATGACTTTTTTTCCATTAACAATTTTGTGAATCTGTTTAAACAAACCAGTATGGTTGGCATCATCGCGATAGGAGGAACCTTTGTCATTATTACCGCAGGTATAGACCTTTCTGTCGGTGCCCTTTTTGGGTTTGCGTCGGTAATGGTAGGCATTATTTCGATGTATTTTGAGAATGATTTCCTCATGATCATTATGCCGATCATCGTATGTGCGGGCTTCGGGGCGTTTACGGGATTTTGTGTCACAAAGCTTAGAATTGAGCCGTTTATTGTGACTTTGGCTATGATGTCCGCTATTCGAGGCATAGGTCTGCTTATTACAAACGGTGGTGAATCGCTGATGGTATCTTCCGATTCTTTCAAGATAATAGCGACCGGGTCGATCGGTATTATCCCGATACCTGCTATCATTATGATTGCCGCGTTTATCGTAGCCACCATAGTGTCCAAATATACTATCTTCGGGCGTAACTGTTATGCAATCGGAGGAAATAATGATGCGGCTATAGCAGCAGGTATTCCTGTAAATACAGTAAAGTTTTTTACATACGTTATAAGCGGTGCATGTACCGGACTTGCCGGTGTCATTGTCGCCGCACGTACGTTTTCCGGCAACATATTGCTTGGAGACGGTTATGAAATGGATGTAATAGCTGCGATTGTTCTTGGTGGTACTCTGTTACAGGGAGGCAGAGGTAACATGCTGAATTCAATGTGGGGAGCCCTAATAATAACAATAATAGGAAATATCATCAATTTAAAACAAGTATCATATCTATGGGAAGGTTGTATTACCGGCGGTCTTTTGCTTGCGATATTGGTTGTGCAATCAAGAATGAATAAGAAGCAATACGTTTTGGCTCAAAGCTAATTTATAACTACGAGTAATTATGCAGAAAGGACAATCTATGCACCTATCACAGCAACAAATAAAGACGATATACACCCAAATGTACCGTTCGCGCGTTTTTGAGGAACGCGTGAATGAGATGTTCATGAAGGGGCTTATCCACGGCACGACGCATCTGGCCGTAGGCCAGGAAGCTACGGCCGCCGGGGGGATCAACGCGCTAGAGCCGGACGACCTCATGATGAGCTCCCACCGCGGCCACGCGCACTGCATAGCCAAGGGCGCCGACCTGAAGCGCATGATGTGCGAACTTCTAGGCAAACGCGACGGATTCTGCAAAGGCGTAGGCGGCTCGATGCATATAGTCGACATTTCCGTCGGCAACTATGGCGCCAACGGGGTAATAGGCCCCGGCATCCCTATGGCCACCGGCGTAGCCCTTGCCATCAAGAAGGACAAAAGCGGCAAGGTCATACTCAACTACTTTGGGGACGGCACCTCCAACTCGGGCCTTTTCCACGAGTCGCTCAATATGGCGGCGCTTTGGAAATTGCCGATAGTATACCTCTGTGAGAACAACCTGTACGGCATGTCCACTCCTGTTGGGAAAAGCGTCTCGGTGCCCAATATAGCGGACCGGGCGGCCGCCTACGGCATACCGGGCGTCATAGTGGACGGTACCGACGTGCTTGAGATAATGGAAGCGGTAAAAGAGGCTGCCGGAAGGGCGCGCCGCGGCGACGGCCCCACGCTGATTGAAGCGAAGACCTACCGCTATCTGGGCCATTCCAAAAGCGACAAGCGCGCATATAGGACCCGTGAGGAAGAGGCGGAATGGAAGGCGAAAGACCCCATCAAATCGTTTGGCAGGTATATGATAGAGCGCGGGTTCAAAGAAAAAGAGATCGAAGCGATAAGGTTGCGTATAGAGAAGGAATGCGATGACGCAGTAAGCTACGCGCAGGATGCCGACATCATAAGCATAGACGAAGCAAAGGCTCTTGTATTCGCGTAGTGGAGGTAATGAAATGAGTGAGATTACATATTTGCAGGCGGTGGCGGATGCGCTGAAAGAAGAGATGCGCCGCGACGAAAAGGTATTCATGCTTGGCGAGGATATGGGCGTCTACGGCGGATGTTTCGGCGTCACGCGAGGATTTCTTGACGAGTTCGGCGAAGACAGGATCATGGACACACCGATATCCGAGGGCGGATTTACGGGGATAGCGGTAGGCGCCGCCATGGCCGGATATCGCCCTGTCGTCGAATATATGTTTTCGGACTTTGTTACCATTGCGATGGATTTGATTACGAACCAGGCGGCGAAAGCGCGGTTCATGCTCGGCGGGCAGGTCACCGTGCCGCTCGTAATACGCACCCCAGCGGGCAGCGGCACCGGTGCGGCCGCACAGCATTCGCAATCGCTAGAAACATGGTTCTGCCATATACCGGGCCTGAAAGTCGTCATGCCGTCGACCCCCTATGATGTGAAAGGACTGCTGAAGTCCGCGATACGGGAGGACAACGCGATTCTCTTCTATGAGCACAAATTGCTCTACAGCACGAAAGGGGAGGTTCCGGATGATGAATACCTGCTGCCCATAGGCAAGGCCGGCGTCATGCGCGAAGGCAAGGATATGACGATTATCAGCTACTCCCTGACCGCGCTCAAAGCGCTCAAGGCGGCCGAGATGTTGGCCAAGGACGGCATCGACGCGGAGGTGCTTGATCTTCGCACACTTTCGCCGCTCGACAATGACGCCATCATCGCCTCGGCCAAGAAAACGGGCAGGGTGCTCGTGACGCACGAGAGCGTGCAGAAGTTCGGAGTCGGAGCTGAGGTCGCGTCGATCATCGGCGACAGCGAAGCGTTTTTCTATCTCGACAGGCCTGTAAGGAGGTTTGGAGGCGAAGACATACCCATCCCGTATTCGCCGGAGCTTGAGTATCATGTGGTGCCCCAACCTGACACCATCTATGAGCAGGCCAAGGCGCTGCTGAAGTAGGCCGACTGCGGAAATGAGGCATGGAGGATGATATGGCAATAATAGCGGCTACGCCGGCGGCAAGGAAGGCGGCAGCTGAAAGAAAAATAGATATCGGCGCTGTGCGAGGCTCCGGAGTAGGCGCGGTGTCATATGTGCAGCTTAGCGACGTGCTTTCGCACAGAGGGAGCGGAGCTACGCATCTCGCATGCGCGGTGGCCGCTTATGTAGGGATTGATATTTCGGATGTGCCGTCGGATGGCAGGATAACCAAGGCCGATGTGCTAGCGTATGCCGGACGTTTCGAGGCTGACCGCGTACTACCGCTTGACGGCATGCGCAGGACTATTGCCGAGCGCATGAGCCAGAGCATGCAGACGTCGCCGCAATATACGATGATGGCTGAGGTCGACTGCTCCAAACTGAAGGCGTATTTCAAAGAAAAGTCGGAGAAATGCCTTTCCGCAACGGGAGTCAAACCTACATATTCCGACGTGTTTATCCTAGCATGCAGTCTCACACTGCAAAAAAACCGCATGCTCAACGCATATTTTATGGGCGACCACATACTGCTCAAAGGCAGCGTCAACATAGGGCTCGCCGTATCGTTGGGCGAAAAAGGGCTCATCGTACCGAATATCAAGAACGTCCAGGCCATGACTTTTGACGAGATAGCGGTCAATCGGGCGCGCCTGGTCTCAAAAGCCAGGGAAGGGCGCCTCGATCCCGACGAATACGCGGGCGGCACCTTCACCATATCAAACCTCGGCGTTTCGCCCGTGCAGTATTTTACCCCTATCATCAACCTGCCTGAGAGCGCAATACTGGGGATAGGCAACATCACGGACAAGGTGGTGCCCATAGACGGCGGCGTTGGTATCAGGCCCATGGCCGCGCTCAGCCTCACAGTGGACCATCGGTGCGTTGACGGCACGACAGCGGAAAAATTCATAAAAGATTTAATAGAATATATAAACAACCCCCTGATGTTGGAAGGAGAATAATATGGGAGACTTTGTCGCAATGCCGAAACTCGGCATGACCATGAAAGAAGGGACTATCACCAAATGGCTTGTCTGTGAGGGGGATGCCGTAGAGAAGGGGGACTATATATTCGAGACGGAAACGGACAAAACCGCGCTAGAAGTGGACTCGCTGCTTTCAGGAAAACTGCTGAAAATATATCACTTTGAGGGAGAGACGGTCAAGGTCAATGACCCCGTAGCGTATATAGGAGAAGAGGGTGAGCGGGCGCCGGAACTCACGGTTGCGCTCGCTGATGCGGTGGATGCTGTGGATGCTGTGGGTGCAGCGCCTGTAGAGCCTTCACCTGCGCCGGCTGTCGCCACCGCTCCGGCGTCGCATACCTTGGGCAGCGCGGCGCCGACGCCTGTTTTGCAGGCCGCGTCCGGCGAAGCCCGCCCCGGATTTGACAAAGCCAAGCGCCCCTATGGCGAGTTCCTGTACGATTTGATAGTCATCGGCTCCGGCCCCGGAGGCTATGTAGCGGCGATAAGGGCCGCGCAGCTCGGCGCCAAGGTTGCCGTTGCCGAGAAAGGCGAGATAGGCGGGACCTGTTTGAACAGAGGGTGCATACCCACCAAAGCCCTTTATGCGAGCGCGCGCAGATACAGGGATGTCAAGGCTGCGGAATCAATGGGCGTCTCGGTCGACAAAGTGTCGTTCAGTTGGAAAAAGATACAGTCACGCAAGGATGCCGTCGTGGAGCAGCTGCGCAGCGGCGTTGAGGGCCTCCTGAAAAAGAACGGAATAGACGTACTGCGCGGGGAAGCCCGCATTGTGAAGGCCCACGAGGTGAAGGTCGGCAGGAAATCTTACAGCGCGGCCTTCGCGCTTATCGCCACGGGCGCGACCCCCTCATCTGTCGTAAAGGCCGGGGCGGAGGTGATGAATACCGACGAGGCGCTGTCGCTCGCGAAATTGCCAAAGTCGATAGCCATCTTGGGCGGCGGCGTCATAGGTTGCGAGTTTGCGGGCATTTTTAGCGCATTTGGGGTAAAAACCACCATTATAGAGCTGATGCCGCGCATATTGCCGCCGGTTGACGCCGAAGTTGCGGATGCGCTCGCGTCAAAGATGGAGGGCGAAGGTATAGCGCTCAAACTCGGCGTCACCGCGGACGACATCAAAAAGTCCAAACGCGGATACGATGTATCCTTATCAAGCGGCGAGACTGTAACGGCCGACCTCGTAGTGGAAGCCGTAGGCAGGCGCCCTGAAACGCGTGCGTTCGAATCGCTCGGCGCGGCAACGGACGGAAAGGGATATCTCGTCACGGATGCCTTTATGCGCACCGATATTGACGGAGTGTACGCCATCGGCGATATTACGGGCAAACATCAGTTGGCCCACGCCGCGTCCGCCCAGGGGATACTCGCCGTCGAGCATATGTTCAAAGGCGTACAGGGCAGCTCCATTGACATCATGCCGTCCTGCATATTCGGCGCATACGAAATAGCGGCGGTCGGCCTCACGGAAGAGCAGGCGAAGGCTTCGGGCGTGCCATACAGCGTATACAAATTCCCGTATTCGGCGAACGGCAAGGCCCTGACCATGGGAGAGACCGGAGGTTTCGCCAAGGTCATCAAGGATGAACGTTGGGGCGAAATACTCGGGGTGCATATCATCGGCGCGGACGCCTCTAGCCTCATTGAAGAGGCCGTGATGGCAATGAGCCTTGAAGCCACGGCAAGCGTGGCGGGCGGAACGATACATCCCCATCCTACGCTGAGCGAGATATTGATGGAAGCATTCCTCGGCGCGGATGGCGGGGCCATTCATCTCTAAAATCCGTGCAATTATCCCCTCCGCTACGATGCACCTGGGCGCATTGTGCAGCAACCGGTGCGTCCTGTATGGCATTAGCTCTTTATCCGGCAAGGTTTATCTGTTAATATAGAAGACAGCGAAAGCATATAGGTTACTACCATACAGACAAGGGATAAGCTTTGTTCATAGTTTACGCGATACTGATATTCGCACTGCTCATATTCGTGCACGAGCTCGGGCATCTGATGACGGCCAAAGCCACAGGGATCTACGTCAAGGAGTTCGCGATAGGCATGGGTCCGCGCCTCTGGTCCATCACTCGCGGAGAGACCAGATACTCCATCAGGCCGTTCCCCATCGGCGGTTTCTGTGCGATGGAGGGCGAGGATGAGGATTCGGATGACCCTAGGGCATTCAATAACAGGCCTGCGCCTGCGCGCGCCCTCGTGCTCGTCGCGGGTTCAGGCATGAATATCATCCTCGCGGTGCTCATGCTCTCCATCCTCATATTTGCGAACGGCGAGCCGACAGCGCGCATAGACACGGTCGCAGCGGCCAGCCCCGCTGCCGCTGCTGGCCTCAAAGCCGGAGATGAAGTGCTCGCGGTAAACGGAGAGGCCGTATCGTCATGGTCCGAGATCAGTGGCAAGCTCACGGAGGTCGCAAACGGTATATCGCCACCGCGTGTAGACCTGCGCGTCAGGGGCCAGGACGGCAGAGAGCGGGACATATCAACTTATATGTACGAGGATACGGACGGCGCGTACCGCGTCGGCATCACCTCAGCCATCGCGCGCGGGCCGGGCTTTTTCTTCCGTTCTTTCAGGTTGGGTGCGGAGGCCACATGGAACATGACGAAGATGATGTACAGTGCCATAGGTGACCTGCTCACCGGCAAGGCGGGGATAGACCAGCTCACCGGGCCCGTCGGCATAGTGAAGGCTGTCGGCGATACGGCGAAAGTAGGCGGCGGATATGTCGTAGAGCTCGCCGCGCTTATCAGCCTGAACCTGGGCATAGTCAACCTGCTTCCCTTGCCCGCTCTGGATGGAGGGCGCATTCTGTTCCTGATTATAAGGATATTTACAGGCAGACGCGTCAGCGACGCGCTCGAAGCGCGCATCCACACGATAGGCTTGCTCGCGCTCTTTGTCCTCATGGGTTACATTACGTTTATTGACGTGGACAGATTTATCATCAAATGAAGCCCATGATGAAATTGAACCGGCCGGTCAGTTGTGGAGATGTGACGATAGGTGGAGGCGCCCCCGTCTCTATACAGTCGATGACGAACACGGACACGCGCGACATACGCGCTACCACGGCCCAGATCGCAGCTCTCGTAGCGGAGGGTTGTGATATCGTGCGCTGCGCGGCGCCCGATATGGACTCCGCCGCGGCTTTTGCGGACATCAGGACGGAGCTTAGGGCCCGCGGTCTTACAGTCCCTCTCGTCGCAGACATACACTTCGATCATAGGCTTGCGGTCGCCGCGATAGACGCGGGAGCGGACAAGGTGAGGATAAACCCCGGCAACATAGGCAACGATGACAAGTTACGCGCAGTGGTCCAACGCGCCATGGATGCGCGCATACCCATTCGCGTAGGTGTGAACGGCGGATCGCTGGAACGGGACATCTTTGACGCTTACGGCGGGCCTACGCCTGAGGCCCTCGCGGCGAGCGCACTCAGAAACATAGAGAGAGTAGCGTCCATGGGCTTTGAGGACATCGTGGTCTCCGTCAAGTCGTCGGACGCCTGCACCTGTGTGGCGGCCCTGCGCATTCTCTCCGTAAGGACGGATTTCCCCCTTCACATAGGAGTGACCGAAGCCGGGGCTGGGGACAGAGCGCTAGTCAAGTCGGCCATAGGCATGGGACCTCTCCTGGTCGACGGTATAGGTGATACGATGCGAGTATCGCTGACTGGCGATCCAGTGGATGAGGTTCGTGCTGCGCGTGATATACTCGCGTCCGTAGGCATGTTGCCAGGTGCGATAGACGTGATCTCGTGCCCGACCTGCGGGCGTTGCAAGGTCAACCTGCCGTGTGTCGCGGACGGCGTGAGAAAGGCGGCCCGGGCTATAGAGGCGGACAATGTCATCCGCGCGCGCCGCGAACGTAGCACCTCCGCACATGATCCTTTCGTTGTAGCCGTCATGGGATGCGCCGTGAACGGGCCGGGCGAGGCCGCGCACGCCGACGTTGGCGTGGCCTGTGGTGACGGTGTAGCCGTGTTGTTCGAAGGCGGAGTGAAGGTAGGTACGGTCGGCGAAGCGGAGATCATCTCCGCTCTGACAGAGCGCATCATAGCGGGGATACGCAAAAGAGGCCTCGCAAGGAAAGAATAATCATGTCCTGTTCTTCCATTTTCTGCAATTGACAATGCGCGGCATTCGGTATATTATATTTCTGGAATAAAAATGACACGCGAGAATGAACATGATTGAATCAGTTACATCAATGAATCGCATATTGCTCCCAATATCTTCCAGGGGGGGGGCACGCTGAACTAAGCCCGGCCGTATCGGCCGATTTCTTCATTTATATCAATATTTATAATGATGCGGAGCGGACTATCTGCCCCGCGTTTTTACGCGCACAAACATATCTTGTAGTATTGCGAGTGCGTGCACATGCCGGCCTTCTCTCGGGTTGCCGGCACGTACATGCCACAGAAAATAAGTCATCCGTCGGTATCTACGGGTACCTCGCGATATAGATAATACGTTAGATAGCAAGACTAACTATAAGGAGTTGTCAATAGGTTGAAGCAAAAAAGTTGGAGAAAATTGTAGAGCCGTATAGCCGAGGAGAGCGCATCGCTCGCTACGTGAGCGGCGTGCCCTCCCCGGCCA
>JAISLZ010000015.1 GCA_031277015.1 Eubacteriales Family XIII. Incertae Sedis bacterium
ATTTGAGAGATCATCGTACTCAATGGGATTGGTCACCGGCACGAAGCGGGCTTATGATGCCCTCTCCAAAATGAGGGCTGCCATATGATGACAAAACCCCAGGACAACTTGACACCGTCACGCCGGTAGGTATCTTTGCAAGAGTTCATCAGCTTATTGTATAATATTGATGTGATTTGTATAATAATGATGCGCGGCAGGAAGAGAGTCTGATACGATTGTGGGACAATGTGAGGTTGAGAAGGGAACCAATACGGTGTAGGAGATATGCTTGAACAGAGAAAGATGGACAGGATCAACGAGCTTGCAAGAAAGTCAAAAAAAGAGAGGCTTTCTGGTGAGGAAAAGCGAGAGCAGCATGGGCTGAGGCAAGAGTATCTGGCCCGATTCCGCGAGGCATTCCGCGTACAGCTCGATAATATAGAGGTGGTCGACACGCAGGAGGAGGCAGAGCGCTTGCGCCGCAAGTACGCGCTACAGGGCGGCTCCCCGTCGGGCAGGGACGCTTCATGCGAGAACTAGAGGTTGAGGGTTACTGATGGGATGCCATATTTTTATTTTACAATAATATAAATTTCTTAATAGTGGAAGGTTAAATAATGGAAGACAAGAGAATGGTATATCTGGATTATTCAGCGACGACGCCGGTCAAGGAGGAGGTTCTACGCGAGATGCTACCGTATTTCACGGAGAAGTTCGGCAATCCGTCGAGCCTCTATACGGTGGGACAGGAGTCTAAGAACGCTTTGTCGCAGGCGAGGGAGAGGGTTGCCGCCCTCATCGGCGCGGAGCCGAGAGAGATATTCTTCACCTCGTCGGGGACGGAGGCGGACAACTGGGCCGTGATAGAGATGGCGATGGCTCGGCGCGCGAAAGGCGCGCGGCATGTAATAACGTCGAAGATAGAGCATCACGCGCTGTTACACAGTTGCGAGTACCTGGAGAAGGAAGGGTTCGATGTCACATACCTAGGCGTTGACCCTGACGGATTCGTCGACCTGGGAGAGCTTGAGGCGGCAATCAGGGATGATACTGCGCTCATCAGCATCATGTTCGCGAACAATGAGATTGGGACGATAGAACCCATCGCGCGGATCGCGGAGATAGCGAAAGGCCGAGGTGTGGCGTTCCATACGGATGCGGTGCAGGCGCTCGGTAACGTCCACATTGACGTAAGGGAGCTCGGGGTGGACATGCTCAGCATGTCGGCCCACAAGATATACGGTCCTAAGGGCATCGGCGCGCTCTACGTCCGGCGGGGCGTGGTGTTGCCACCGCATATGCACGGCGGGGCGCAGGAAAACAATAAGCGCGCCGGAACAGAGAATCTGACGGGTATCGTCGGCTTTGGCAAGGCGGCGGAGCTTGCGCGCGAAGGGCTGGTGGCGCATATAGAGAAGATAACGGGATTGCGCAACTACTTCCTCGAACACGCGCGGGAGCGTATCCCGGACATTCGTATCAACGGCAGCCTGGAGAGCCGCCTGCCTGGGAACATGAATATCACGTTCAAATACATCGAGGGAGAGGCGTTGTTGCTGCTGCTCGACATGGCGGGGGTCGCGGTCTCGACGGGCTCCGCTTGTTCGTCGGCCTCCCTCACTCCGTCGCATGTCCTTGACGCGATAGGGGTACCCGTAGAGGAGATACATGGATCCGTAAGGTTTACGGTCGGGGATTTCACGACGCGCGAGGATATCGACTACACGTTGGACGCGCTCGAAGGGGCGGTCGCCAAATTGCGCAGTATTTCGTCCGTGTCGAAAGAATCGGGATGGTGAGAGTCGATTTGCAATAATGATATTATGTTAATCTGATATTCACGGAAACAACTACGGAGGGATTTATGGCAATCTATAACGACAAAGTAATCGACCATTTCACGAACCCGCACAATGTCGGGGAGTTTGAGAATCCGGACGGGGAGGGCACGTACGGCAGCCCTGTCTGTGGGGATATGATGAAAATATCTATCATGGTGGAGGACGGTGTCATTACGGACGCGCGCTTCAAGACTTTTGGCTGCGGCTCGGCCATCGCTTCGTCGAGTGTGGCTACGGACATGATAATAGGGAAGACCGTGGAGGAGGCGCTGAAGGTCACGAACGGCGACGTGCTCGATGAGCTCGGCGGGCTGCCCCCCATCAAGATACACTGCTCGGTACTGGCGGATCACGCGATCAAGTCGGCGATTTACGACTACGCGCAGAGGCACGGCAAGACGTACAAGGGGCTCGAGGGTTTCGACCCCCACGCTGACGAGGAGGACACGCACCACGGTTGCGACATGGAGACCGCCGTCGATGAGATGGTGGCTGAGGTCAAGGCCGGCAGGAAGTAGAGGAGCTTCCTCATCGCGCCAAGGCGCGGCGCTCTAGGCGTCGGCAGAGAAAAGTTTGTCGGTGCGCCCCTCGTACGGCTCGTCTATGATAAGCGGCTTCAGGAATGCAGCGGTTTTCCTGACGCCGTCCATGCGGCTCATCGTAACGTCCTCATGCTCGTAGCTGATAAGGCCGTCATAGCCCACCATCGAGAGCTCCGTAATGATCTTCTTCCAGCGCACATCCCCCCATCCGGGTATGCGGAAGCGGAATGACCGGTCGAGGCGTCTCATATCGCCTTGCATGAGGGTACCCCCGAGCGGCAGATTGTGCTCGACGAGCTCGGCATCCTTCGCATGGACATGATATATCCTGTCCGCCAACCTGTCTATCATCAGCTCTGCGCTGAGTTTTAGGTAAAGCACGTTGGCGGGGTCGAGATTGTAGCCGAGGGAGGGATGGCGATCCACGAGCTCGAGCGCCCTCTCCGCAGTTAAAGTATCGTATACGAAGCTGTTCGGATGTATCTCAATCGCGAACTTCACCCCGTATTCACTAAATTTATCCAGGATGGGGCCGAAGCGGTCCGCGAACTGGCGCTCGTATTCCTCCCATCCTTGGCCATAGGGGAAGAAAAAGAAGCGGCCCCAATTCTCTACTCCGGGATAGCCTACGACGACCGGCACCTCGAGTGCGTTTGCGGCTTGCGCCGTGCGTATGAGGCTCTCCGTGCCATGCTTTATCTTATCTTCCGGGGAACCTTTGTAGATGAAATCTGTGTCAACGCCTGTCGGCCCCATTATGAGAAAAGAATCGGAATGGTTTGACAGCGCCCCGATCGAGAGGCCGTATGAGGCTACCATCTTTTTGATCCTTGCCGCCTCGCCTGGCTGCAGCACGTCCGCCGTTTCGAGCTGACCATTGCCTTCATATGCTGGTACCTCGAGCGCCTCATATCCATATTCGGAGGCGAGCCGCGTCACATCTTCGAGCGGTTTCTCCGTGAAATTAGCTGTAAAAAATCCGAGCTTCATCGTCATTATATCAATTCTCCTTCGACGCGCAACACGACTATCTCAAAGTGTAACATATCGTACGGGCATTGGGGAATTTTAATGACCGATTCGCCGATGATTTTCAGAAGGTTGAAAGAGGGGCTGAAATAACATAGAATTGGATATACACTGCAGGCTGCTGGAAAGCTTGTGCGATATTTGAGAGGTTAGATAAACAGATGATCAATACATTGACGCTGAATCCCGCCATAGATAAGATACTCTTTATAGACAAGTTTGAAAAGACCGTCACCGCGCGCATAAAGCGTCAGGACATTGCCCTCGGGGGAAAGGGCGTGCATATCTCGATCAACCTGAAGATTATGGGTATGGACAGTACCGCTTTCGGCATCCTTTTCGGGGATGTCGGGCATACGATAGAAGATACGCTCGCCGATATGGGTGTGGCGTCGGCGTTCGTATGGGGCGAAGGCGAAGGCAGGGAGAGCCGTACGAACTATGTGCTCATAGAGGACGACAGGACATCCACCATAGTCGCAGACAAAGGGGTTACCCTCTCCGAAGGGGAAGTTCGCGCCATCATAGACAAACTGAAAGAGCGGGTCAGGCGCGGCGACATCCTCGTGTTCTCGGGCGACGCGTCCAACGTGCCCGATCCATATATCTATAACCGCGTGATGGAGGAATTATCGGGGAAAGACGCCAGGGTATATATCGACGCGAGCGGCGAGACGCTGCGCAAGGCGGTGGAATCATCCCCCTTTCTCATAAAGCCGAACCGTGATGAGCTTGAGACGATAACGGGTGAGCGCATCGTTACGCAGGGTGACGTTATAAAGGGCATAGCGGACCTGAAGAAATATAGAATAGAGAACATTGCCGTATCATTGGGCTCGGAAGGCTCCGTTGTGCTGCTCGGGGATTCGCTCTGGAGCGCCGCTCCGCCGGATATACGCGCTGAGAACACCGTGGGCTGCGGCGACTGTTTCCTATCCGGCTTGATATTTGGCATTACGAACGGATGGGACGCGGAGAAGATCGTCAGGTATGCGACGGCGGTTTCGGCGGCCACGGCGAGTTCGCCGATGTCGGTCGGCTACGATACGGACTACGCGGCTGGCCTCATGGATAAAGTTGTCGTCAAAAAATTATAAAGGTTGCAGTAGTTATTTGTGGACTGATGAAAGGAATGTGGTATGGGCAAATTGCTTTATGAAGAACTCAGGGAGGAGATGTGCGTGGTCGCGCGCCTCATGTGGGAGCGAAGGCTCACGAACGCGGCCGGTGGCAATTTTGCGGTGCGTGTCACTGAGAAGCATATACTCATCACCCCGTCCATGATGTCCGAGCGAAGACATTGTCTACTTGAGGCCAAGGATATTCTGCTCATGGATTACGACAAGAATGTCCTTGATGGCGAAGGGGAGCTGTCGCGTGAGGGCGACATGCATCTTTATCTTCTCACAAAATTTGATAATATTGGGGCGTCGATACACGCTCATCCGTTTAACTGCATGCCGTTCGTATCGGCGGGGAAGCCCATACCAAACGTCACCGAGGCGACGATGGGCAGAGGCGAGGTCGGATGCATACCTTTCACGAAGGCATATACGCCTGAACTCGCTGCGGCTGTGGCGCAATACTATGAGGACAGACGCGCATTAGCCGAGCGGAAACCCATAGGGGTCATATTGCCCCTGCACGGCGTTGTGGTGACTGGGCCCGATATATATGGGGCGTACAGCATGCTAGAGCGCATAGAATGCGACGCGTACTGCACCATCACGAGCAGTCTCCTGGCCCAAGCCATCCCAGAGGCTCACGAAACTCTTGACATGGAGATATTCCCGGGGCTGTCGCGAATATGAACATCAAACGATGCCTATGAAATGCTTCACTTTCGACCTCGGCGCCAGTAGCGGCAAGACCGCTGTAGTTGTCTATGACGGGAATAATCTTTCTGTCAATCCCGTACATGATTTCCGCAACGGTGTGACGCGGCTCGCGGGCGGGCTGTACTGGGATTTTATAGGTATCTGGAACGAATATTTGAAGGGCCTCGGCAAGGGGATTGCAGATTATCCCGGACTGTCGAGCATAGGCGCCTGTACGTTCAGCAACGATTTCTCCTTTGTGGATAAGGACGGCGAGCTGCTCGCGCCAGTTAGGGCGTACCGAGATTCGCGGACAATCCGTATGGCTGACGAGATATTCTCCGTCATGTCGCAAAGGGAGCTCTACGGAATATCGGGCAATCAGATAGCGCCGTTCAATACGCTTATGCAGCTTGCAGCGATGAAAGCGGAGGGCAGGGACGCCATCCTCTCATATGCGGATACCATACTTTTTCTCCCTGATCTGCTGACATTCTATCTAACGGGGGAGCGCGTAACGGAGCGTAGTATCGCATCGGTGACGCAGATGTATGACCACCGCACGGAGGATTGGTCGCCTGTGGTGCTTGAGCGGTTTGGGATATCTCGCGATCTCTTTGCGCCGTTAGCGAGTGCGGGTACTCCCCTGGCCAAGCTCAGACCTGATATATTGAATGAAATCGGAACGTCTCAGGGTCTTGGGCTGAGCGCCGTCGTCACCGCTGAACACGACACGACATCGGCATTCATGGCTGCGGACGCGAGTGAAGATGTGCTGATCGTCAGTAGCGGTACATGGTCGCTGGTGGGATGCGAAAGTCCCGCTCCCATCATCAATGAATACGGACTAAGGTACAATATCGCGAATGAAGGCGGCATTCCGGGGCATCATCGCCTGATCAGGAACGTCATGGGTAACTGGTTGATTCAGGAGGTCCTGCGCGAATACGAAAGTGACGGTATGGCATATGATTTTGGCGCGCTCAGTACCGATTCCTTACGTATTGACCCGTACAGTTTCATCATTGACGTGGACGCGGACGAGTTTTACGAACCCGGCCGGATGAGGGGAAAAATAGCGAAAGTCTGTATGGAAAAATACGGGAAACATCCAGAGACGCCTGCGGAATTTGCGGTATGTGTGAGCACAAGCCTCGCTTTCAAATACAGATGGGCGATGGAGAGGCTCGAGCATCTTAGGGGCCGCGAGTTCCGGAGTGTGAATATCATAGGAGGCGGTAGTAGGGACAGATTGGCTGCTCAGCGGACGGCCGATGTGACCGGGCTATCCGTGATCTGTGGTCCCGCCGACGCCTCCACCATCGGCAATGCCATATTCCAGCTTATAGCGGCGGGCGAGATTTCCGGAGTAGGCGAAGGCAGGGAGGTGATGAGCAGGAGCGTAGACTTGGTGCGCGTCGAGCCCTCCTGGGACGCGTCGCGGGCCTCCGATGCCTATGACAGGTTCATACAGGATTTTTCGCTATAGACCCATATTGCGCTACGGGCATCCTGGCGTACTCACATTTAATACAGCAGTATCGCCCTGACCGGGCACGCCGGCGCGCAGTACCCGCACGTCAGGCACACTCCGTGGTCGACGGATGCCACCCCGGTCCCCTTCATATATATGGCCTTGTTCGGGCATATGCGAGCGCACTCGCCACATCCCTCGCAGTCGCCTTCATCAATGCGTATTTTCTTGTGGCTGATGTCCGGCGTGTACAAGCGGTCTATAGTCCCGTCAGCGTAGGCTACGAGATCGTCCACCTCGCGCCTGTTCCCCAGCCCCACCATCACCGAATCTACGCAGGGCAAGGCACTCACATAGTCGAGGCATTCGATGTATTTGCCCGTCAGATTACCGCCGCCGAAGGCCTTCATCGTGAACACTCCCTTGCCGGCCACGCTGTTTCGCGCTATCGCCGCAGCCATGTCCTCTTTCGTGCCTAAGCCTTTGCCTGTGCGGATGCCGAGACTGTCCTTGTTGATGAGGGGAAACAGTATGTCGCTCTCCGGCAGGCGCGCGTTCAGCTCCGCGACATCCGTGTAGTGCGTGGATATGCCTATGGCATTCACTATGCCCTTTGCCTTCATGTCGTTCAGGCAAGCCCACGCACCGGCGCGGCCCTCGAAGTCCGGATCCTCGCGCACCTCGTGTAGCAGGAAGATGTCCAGCGTGTCCATGTCGAGTTCGCGGCGCATGCCCTCTACGGCTGACGCCATCGCCTCATAAGACGCGCTGAGGGACTTGGACGCGATGACGGGCATACTGAAACCGGCGGCGCTCCGCCTCGAGCGCAGGGCCTCGGCGATGTACGCGTAGGTATGGTACCATTCCGCCGTGTCAAAAAATCCTATGCCGCGGTCCATTGCGTATCCGACGATGTCCGCTCCGTCTATGAGCGACAGGTCAAGCTGTGTGCGTCCGACCTGAAGGACGCCCATGCCTACGGGAGTCACCTCTATGCCGCTATGGCCGAGTTCACGCTTCTTCATCGTACCTTACTTTATCATGCCGCGGTTCTTCGCCGCGCGTCACGTTTTCCATACTGCCTATTTTAGCACAGTAGAATAAACGATCTATCCAGTAGCCAAAAAACGCTTGACTCGGTCTAAGTAACCTTCTATAATATCAGTTAACATATATGATTACTATATTATATGGATGAGATATTGTTGGACAATGAAAATAAAGGGCAACAGATCAAGCTGTATGAATGCTCATAAAGGAGTTCATTATGTCGATAGAAGATGCCGTAGCCAGGACAAAAGCCGGTCCGGTCGATTGGGAGCAACTCAAGGAAGATCTTCTGGAGTTGCCTAAGGGGACACTTGCGGATATGGTCTCGATGTGGATTAACAATTACTGGGCAAATCAGAATTACTGGATCACGTATGTCGAACGTGATTTCGGGCAGCAGGACGCGGAGCGTCTGGACGGCGAGATTTTTCGCAGGACGGCGAAGATACAGGCTCAATCGCTTAAAAAGCTGTTAGGGCTGGGCGACGACATGCACACATTGGCCTTCGTACTGAAGCACATCACGACGCAGTGGCCACCGGCCGGCTTCGATTGGGCGATTGACGAAGTGACGGACGAGCGCGTGATATTCCATGTAAATTCCTGCCCGATGGGTACGTACCGCAAGGGGCAGGGCCTTGAGGTCTTTCGTTGCAAGGAAATATCCGAACCTCTTTATGATGCCATGGTCAAGGCCGTCAATCCACGAATGAAGGCGGTATGCACCCACGCCCACCCGGACGAGGCCGTCGAAGGATTGATGTGCTCGTGGGAGGTGACATATGAGTGACTCTCAGAGCTCACCGCTCAGCGGCATCAAGATACTGGACCTTACCTGGGTATATGCGGGACCGTATTGTACGTTACTACTACATGATTTAGGCGCTGACGTGATCAAAGTCGAATCTCCGAACGGTGGAGATCACACGCGAAGGTTCCCGCCGTTCCGGGGCGGGGCTAGTGGATATTTTTACAGTCTCAACCGGGGTAAGAAATCCTGCATTCTTGATCTAAAGTCCAAAGAAGGCAACGAGGCCTTCCTATCATTGGTGAAAACGGCCGATGTCGTTACGGAGAATTTCGCACCGGGTGTGATGGAAAAATTAGGGATCGGATACAATGTGCTGAAAGGGATCAATCCACGCATTATATACGGATCAATCTATGGTTTCGGTTCGTTCGGCCCATATGCGGGGCGTGTGTCATTCGACCCTGTTGCGCAGGCGACGGGTGGATTCATGAGCCAGATCGGCTATCCTGAAGAACGGCCGATCAAAGCTGGAGCCGGGATAGCTGATGCTCTCTCGGGTATATATCTGGCGCTCGGTATCGTTGCGGCGATCCATGAGCGGGAACACACAGGCCGAGGACAACGCGTTGAAGTCAGCATGCAGGATGCTATATTTTCGGTGCTTGAAGAATCCGTTGTGCGAGCGAGCATGACGGGGGAGGCGCTTGGAAGACGCGGTAATCTGGATGAAACAGGGGCGCCGTGGGATGCGTTTGAAACGTGCGACGGACGCTGGGTGATGGTCTGTGCCGTCGGCGGTAAAAACTGTGCTTCCGCGTTAAGAATGGCCGGAAGGGACGATCTGGCCAACGAATACGGAGACGAGGGGGAAGAAGGTGTTGCAAAAAGAATCCGTGATCTTCTTCCGATAAACAAAGCTTTCGCTGAATGGGCGATCCTGCGTACCGCTGACGAATTGGAAACGCGGATGGCGGAGTTACGCATTCCTTGCGGCGTGGTTAAGGAGGTTTCCGAGCTACTCGAAGACCCGCATCTGAAAGAAAGAAATATGGTAGTGGACGTCAATCATCCGTCGCTGGGCCATATCAAAACATACAACAACCCTATTTTCTTCGATGGAGAAAGCGTCGGTCTCACGAAAGGTGAATTGAGTTTGGAACCGAAACTCGGCGCGGACACCGAGCGGGTCATTGCAAGTATTGACAAAGGGCTTCTTTAACTGTTTGTCCAGCATTAAAGCGCAATGCTTCCTAAAATCACGTGTGCCATTTTTCGCCTCGTTTTGTGGTAAAATAGTGACCGGATATTACCGCGAAAGGAAACAGTGCATGGACAAGACAGGACTCAACGAACTCAGGGCTATATTCCGCGATTTTTTTGTGGGGAAAGGCCATCTCGCCCACCAGAGCTATTCGCTCATACCGGAGAACGACAAGAGCCTGCTGCTTATCGGTGCGGGCATGGCGCCGCTGAAGCCGTATTTCATGGGCGCTGAGACTCCGCCGTCCAAGCGCATGACCACATGTCAGAAGTGCATCCGCACGGGCGACCTCGAAAACGTCGGCCACACGGCCAGGCACGCCACCTTCTTTGAAATGCTGGGCAACTTCTCATTCGGGGATTATTTCAAGAAGGAATCGCTGCAATGGGGATGGGAGTTCGTGACGGAAGTTCTCAAAATGCCGGTTGACAAGCTCTGGGCGAGCGTCTACGAGAAGGACGATGAGGCGTATGACATCTGGGTGAACGACATCGGAATGGATCCTTCGCGTGTCGTCCGTCTTGGCAAAGAAGATAATTTCTGGGAGATAGGCATAGGGCCATGTGGGCCATGCTCAGAGATATATTACGACCGCGGGCCTGAACACGGGTGTGCGCGTCCGGACTGCAGGCCTGGCTGCGACTGCGACCGTTTCGTCGAGTTTTGGAACCACGTGTTCACGCAGTTCAACAAGGACGAAGCCGGCAATTATACGCCGCTCGAGCATCCGAACATCGACACGGGCCTCGGGCTTGAGAGGCTCGCCTGCATCATGCAGGACACGGACTCCATCTTCGACGTCGATACAATCCGGCACATCCTGGACGGCATAGTGGGGATATGCGACATAGAGTACGCTGACGGCGCGGCCCGGACGGATGTGTCGATCCGCATCATCACCGACCACATACGCAGCGTGGTATTCCTCATCGCGGACGGCGTCATACCGTCGAGCGACGGCAGGGGCTACGTGCTGCGCAGGCTGCTCCGCCGTGCCGCCGTGCACGGCAGGAAGCTCGGCATAGACAGGATGTTCCTGACGGAGCTCGCGGACCGGGTCATAGATGTCTCGGGCGGCGAATACGTGGAGCTCGTGGAGAAGCGCGATTACATCCACAAGATAATACGGCTTGAGGAGGAGCGTTTTGCGCTCACGATAGACAGGGGGAACGACCTGCTCGCGGAATACATCAGCGATATGAAAACGTTCGAGCAGAGTGTCCTTTCCGGTGACAGGGTGTTCAGGCTACATGATGAGATGGGGTTCTCTCCGGAGCTGACGAAGGAACTGCTTGCGGAGCACGACATAGAGATTGACGAAGACGGTTACCTCGAGGAGCTCAAGATACAGCAGGATCGCTCACGCCAGAGCCACAAGTCCGCACAGGCGGAGGCGTGGGCCGATGACGCGCACACCGTTGCAGGCTTTGGCAAGACGGCATTCACGGGCTACGATACCCTGCAGGGCCGCGCGCGAGTACTCGGTGTCATCACGGAGGATGGCGCCGCGGATGCCGCATTTGAAGGCGAAAAGGCAGGTATCGTGCTGGACAGAACGCCTTTTTACGCGGAGGGAGGCGGCCAGGCATCCGACGTCGGCGACCTCGTAGGGGATGACAGCTTCGCCCATGTGGAGATGGTGCGTAAAGTAAACGGCGTGTTCATCCACCACGCCGAGATAGAGACGGGGAAGGTCAGCGTCGGAGACAAGCTCCTGTGTACGGTCGAAGCGACGACGAGGGACCGGACAGCGCGTAACCACACAGCTACGCATCTGCTTCACAAAGCGCTCCGCGAAGTGCTCGGCAGCCATGTGCAGCAGGCCGGTTCGAGCGTAGACGCGGAGCAGCTGCGCTTCGACTTTACCCATTACGAAGGCGTCGACGGCTACAAGCTCGGCGAGGTAGAGGTCATCGTCAACCGCGTGATCGACGAGTTCCTGCCCGTCGTGACTACGGAAATGGACGCAGACGAAGCGCGGAAGAAGGGCGCCATGGCCATCTTCGACGACAAATACGGCGACAAAGTGCGCGTCGTCGAGGTAGGCGATTTCAGCATGGAACTGTGCGGAGGCACGCATGTGAAGAGCTCGGGCGAGGTAGGCGCCTTCAAAATACTGTCCGAAAGTTCTATCGGTTCAGGGACCAGGCGCATAGAGGCCATCACCGGTACGAACGTACTGAAGCCGCTGGCAGATTCGGAGAACGTGCTTGCCGAGCTGGGCCGTGTGTTCAAAGCCGAGCCTGATACAGTGCTGGACAAGGCGCTCGAGGCGCTCGCCGAGATGAAGTCTATGAGGCAGGAACTCGACGGCATGAAGAAGGGAGCCATGGGCAGCGCCGTGGATTCGCTGCTAGCGTCCGCTGTGGAGATAGATGGCGGCAAGCTCGTGACGGGCAAGTTCGACGGGCTCACGGCGGACGACCTGCGCGCCATGGCCGACGACATCAGATCCGCCGCGAAGGATGCCATAGCGGCCCTCGCCTCCGTGACGGACGGCAAGGCCATCTTCATCGTCGCTGTGTCGGGCCCCATGCAGCAGAAGGGGCATAGGGCGGGTGACATAGTGAAGGCTATGGCGCAGGCGGCGGGCGGCGGCGGCGGCGGCAAGGCCGACATGGCCCAGGCCGGCGCGAAGGACCCCGCCAAAGTAGACGCCGCCATCGCGGCCGCGCGGGAGTTCTTGCAATCAGCGTAGCTGTACCGCTGGAGACTTCTCTTTAGTGTAATATTTATTCGCTTGCACAACAGCATCTCGCGATATGCGTCGTAATGTGGTATATTATATATATAAAAGTGACGCGGCCGTGCAAAGCGCGAAATCAAGGGAAGGGAAATAGCCGCTGGAATAAGGCGGGCAAGCCGAAATGAATATGGCCAAATCAACTACATCAACAGGTTACTTCGTAGTTACAAGCTTCGACACGAGTCCAGTATACAAATCCTCCCCTTCAGGGGAAGCGCCTTCCTTGAAGTCTATTCATTTCCTAATATCTTCCAGGGGGGGGGTACGGTAAATTAATCCCGGCCAGGTCGGCCGATTCTTTCTTTCATATTAATACTGATACCTACGCGGAGCGGGCTGACTGCTTCGCTTTTTTGCGTGCGTCTATGTGTTCGCTTGTCTATGCCCCCGCTGCAAACTCAGTTATTGGTTGGTATCTGCATGGATGCCTCATATAAATAGCAATAGTTAACAGTAAGACTAACTATAAGGAGTTGTCAATAGGTTGAAGCAAAAAAGTTGGAGAAAATTGTAGAGCCGTATAGCCGAGGAGAGCGCATCGCTCGCTACGTGAGCGGCGTGCCCTCCCCGGCCA
>JAISLZ010000054.1 GCA_031277015.1 Eubacteriales Family XIII. Incertae Sedis bacterium
CGCATCTTGCTCCCAATTATTTCCAGGGGGGGGGCACGGTAGATTAAGCTCGGCCGTTGCGGCCGATCCCATCTTTAAATTTAATACTGACAACGACGCGGAGCAGACTATCTGTTCCGTGTTTTTGCGCGCAAACAAACCAAGTCATCCGTTGGTATCTACGGATACCTCGCAACATAGATAATACGTTAGATAGCACAGAAGGGAGAACTTAATGAACATGATACTAAAGAAACGATTGGCAGACAAAGGAGTGACGCAGAGTGGCGGGATGGTCATGCGCCGCCGCGCGGGTTTCACCCTCGTAGAGGTCATCGTAGTCCTCGTCATCCTCGCGATCCTCGCCGCCATCGCCATCCCCGCGCTGACGGGCTACATCGACAAGGCCGAGGACAAAAAATGGATAGCGGACGCCAGAAACCACGTTGTAGCCGCCCGGACGGTGCTTGATGATGCATATGCGGCGGGAGAGCTAAGCGCCACCTCGCCCAGCGCTTATATCGCCTATGAAGCAAATATTGCCAGCAAAAGCGCTTTGACGACTTGGAATCTTAATATGATAAGCCACTACCCAGACGCGAATTTCAACTATTTTGGTGAAGCTTCAAAATTGATCGGGGAAACCGACTATCCCGTAGACGATCATTTGCAAGCAAGGTTTAGCAAACGTATGTGGTATCTGCGTTTCGTAGGGCCAAAGGGCTCTCACGACCTCACAGCGTTGCTCAGCGCGGAGGGGTTCGTATATCAAGGATTCCCAAACGGGTATGCATACCCACCTACTTCGGCTAAGCCTGCAGTAGTCGTTACCTACAGACTCGCCCCTATAGCGGCAAGCTCTTATTTGCAATTGAATCTCTACTCGCGGTCTTACGATCCCAACGCGGGATATGAGGTCTATCATTTTACAAAATGAAATATACACTTGAAGGTGCATTAGAGAAGATAAAGGCGCATCACGACATAATATCAGCACCCGGCAGAATGCTGCCGGGTGCTTGTCTACGGGAAAAGTAAGTAAGATTGTTGAGGTTAGGTCTGATCTGATGTATACACCGATTCAGGGTTCACTTCACGCTGTACAGTATCTCGCCGTAGCTCGGGAGCGGCCAGTAACCTGAGTCGACCAGCGCCTCCAGCGTGTCCGCGGTCTTCCGCAGCTTTTCCATGGCCGGGATGACCGTGCCCTTATAGTAGGCTGCGATGTCGAGCACAGGTGCGCCTTCATCGGCCTTCGCGATAGCATCCTCCAGAGCTGCGATGTCCGCGCCCAGCGAGTCGGATAGCGTCCCCAGCTTCTCCAGCAGATCGCGCTCGAGGGCCGAACCTGGCTTCGTGCTCAGCCCGAGCTTGTCTGCGGCCTTCGCCTTGGCGATGGCCGCCTTCGCCACGTCCGTGGAGTAGCTGATCACGGCTGGTACGATATCCCTGTGCGCAATCTCGAGCATGGACGCCGCCTCTATGTGCAGTATCTTCACGTAGGATTCAAGCAGCAGTTCGTAGCGGGAGCGGACCTCCGTCTCCGTCAGCACACCCGTGCGCTCGAATAGCGCTATGTTCTCATCCTTGATGAAGCAGGGCATGGCATCTACCGTCGTGAGCAGATTGAGGAGTCCGCGTTTCTCGGCTTCCTCCACCCATGCTTCCTCGTAGTTGTTGCCGTTGAATATGATGCGCTCGTGCGCGATGATCGTCTCCTTGATGAGCGCGGCGAGCTCGGCCTTGAAGTCAGACGCCTTCTCAAGCCTGTCTGCAAACTCCGCGAGCACGTCCGCCACTATCATGTTCAGAATGAAACCGGGGCCCGCGGTGGACAGCGATGAGCCCACCATGCGAAATTCGAATTTGTTGCCTGTGAACGCGAATGGCGAAGTCCTGTTGCGATCCGTCGTGTCCTTAGGGAAATTCGGAAGTACGTCCGCTCCCAGGTCAAATGTCGTCCGCGTCTTGGCCTCGACCTTCTCTCCGCTCTTGATGCCGTCCAGTATCTCAGTCAGCTCCTCGCCGAGGAAGATGGAGATGATGGCAGGCGGCGCCTCTGCCTTGCCGAGCCTGTGGTCGTTGGCTGCCGTGGCCACGGCCATACGCAGCAGATCCTGATGCTCGTCCACGGCCCTTATGACCGCGCTGAGAAACAGGAGGAACCTGGCGTTTTCAGAGGGCGTCTTGCCCGGGTCGAGCAGGTTCTCGCCAGCGGAGCTTGAGATGGACCAGTTGAGGTGCTTGCCGCTGCCGTTGACGCCCGCGAACGGCTTCTCGTTTGTCAGCGCGACGAGGCCGTGCCTCGGCGCCACGGTCTTCAGCGTCTCCATGATGAGCTGGTTGTGGTCCGTGGCAGTGTTCGCGCTCTCGTATACCGCGGCGATCTCATGCTGCGCAGGGGCCACCTCGTTGTGTCTCGTCTTGCTTGCGATGCCGAGCGACCATAGCGTCTCGTCCAGCTCCTCCATGAACTCGAGCACCCGGGGCTTGATCACTCCGAAGTAGTGGTCGTCGAGGTCCTGACCCTTAGGCGGCGCTGCTCCGTAGAGGGTGCGCCCCGCATAGACGAGGTCGGGCCGCGCTTCGTACATCGACTCGTCTATGAGGAAGTACTCCTGCTCCGCGCCGATGTTCGCGAGTACGTCCACGTCGTCTCCCGCGCCGAACAGGCCCAGTATGCGCTTGCCCTGCTGTGACAATGCCTGCATGGAGCGCAGCAGAGGGGTCTTCTTGTCGAGAGCCTCGCCACTGTATGATACGAATGCCGTGGGCACATACAGTATCGTGTCCTTGACGAAGGCGTATGAGGTCGGGTCCCATGTCGTGTAGCCGCGCGCCTCGTATGTCGCCCTGATGCCGCCGGATGGGAAGCTCGACGCATCGGGCTCGCCGCGCACCAGCTCCTTGCCGGAGAATTCAAGGACGGGATTGCGATTGCCATCCAGGCCGATGAACGAATCGTGCTTTTCGGCCGTCACCCCAGTCATCGGTTGAAACCAGTGGGTAAAATGCGTCGCACCCTGTTCGAGCGCCCATTCCTTCATCGCGCCGGCTATCGTGTCCGCGTGTGCCGGATCTACGGCGGTGCGGCTGTCGATGCTTTGCTTGACGGACGTATAGACGTCCGCCGGTAGCCTTTCCTCCATCATCTTCAGGGTGAATACCTGGCTTGCGTAGTCTTCGCTCAAATCGAACATGGGGGCCTCCTTTGCTCTCGGTTCGCTCCATTTCACATGCGGTCTATCCGAGTGGACCGCATGTGGCTTGGGGCAACGATATGACCATGTTATTTTATAACGGAGAGTGAAGGCTGTCAACCGAATTATATTACTCAATTCAGAATTATCAGATTTTTTGCTCAATATCGCGATGGCTTGGCATCGCTGTAGTGAGATGCCGCAAGTAATCCTGCGATATCTTCCGCCGTGTCCATGGTCAGGGCTTTGATCGCCAAAGCCTGTACTTCCTCAAAGGACAGCTTCCTGATCGCGTCGTTGACCGACGGGATTGAAGAAGCGCTCATGGACAATTCATCCAGTCCCAGTCCGACGAGGATAGAGGTCATCTTAGGATCCCCGGCCATTTCGCCGCACATGCAGATCGGAGCATTCTCTTTGTGGGATTCGTCGATCGCATGCTTGATCAATCTGAGTACGCTGGGGCTTAGCGGATCGCAGAGGTAGGACACCCGCTCATTCATGCGGTCGGCCGCCATGACATATTGCGTGAGGTCGTTGGTGCCTATGCTGAAAAAGGTCGCTTCCTTCATAAGGATGTCGGCAGCTACAGCGGCGGCTGGAGTTTCGATCATGACGCCGGCCTCGATATCTGCGTCGTAGTCGATATGATCTGCTTTCAGTTCTTCCTTACACTCCCTCAATATATCATTGGCCTTGCGCAGTTCCGTCATTTCGGCGATCATAGGGTACATGATACGGATGTTTCCATATGCGGAAGCCCTCAATATCGCCCTGATCTGTGTTTTGAACATATCCTTTTCCGATAATGATATGCGTATTGCGCGCCACCCCAGGAAAGGGTTGTCCTCATGCGGGATATTGATGCAGGGCGTACTTTTGTCCCCGCCGATATCAAGCGTCCGTATAGAGACCGGGTAAGGATTCATCATCCCGGCGACCGTCTTATATATGGCAAATTGTTCATCTTCGGTAGGTAACGTGTCCCTCCCCATGTAGATAAACTCCGTACGAAACAGGCCTACGCCCTTTGCTCCATTCTCCAACGCTGCGCTTCCATCTTCGACTGAGCCTATGTTGGCGAGCAGCGTTACGCGATGTCCGTCCCTTGTTTCCGGGGGGAGGTGTTTGTTTCTGTCCAGAGTTTCCTTGCGCTTTGTGTCCTCCGCTTTAAGGCGCAGATACGTATCGAGCGTCTCCGCGTCGGGGTTGATATGCGCATGGCCCTGATACCCATCCACGATGACCGTATCCCCATCGGCTAACCGCGTAGCGATATCTTTGAGACCCATTACCGCGGGGATCCCGCGCGCCTTGGCGATAATGGCGCTATGAGACGTACTGCCACCCTGTTCCGTACAGAATGCCAGGATTAGATCCTTATCGAGTTGCGCAGTATCGGAGGGCGTCAGATCACGCGCTATCAATACGCACGGCTCGTGAACCTCCCCCATCGCATTCACCGGCACGCCGATGATGTTCTTGATGACGCGCAGACAGATATCGGCGATATCGGCGGCACGTCCGCGCATATACTCGTCATCCATTTCGGCAAAGACCGCCTCGTATTTCTCAGAAACCTTTCGCACCGCCGTTTCAGCAAACATATGTTCATGCATGATCCCTGCCTTCATCTCGTCGGTGAAGGAAACATCATCCAATATTGCCAAATGCGTCTCCATGATTTGGGCTTTCGTCCCGTCGCCGGCTTTAGACGCTTCGTCCACGATCGCGTGTAGCTGATCCACCGACGATCGCATTGCGTCCGTCAATAATAGCAATTGGTTTTGTATCTCCGAGTCATCCAGTGGCCCTTCTCTGTACGCGATTTCCTTGTTGCGGTAGATATACGCCTTGCCGATCGCGATACCGGGAGCGGCCGGTATGCCGCCGATCATCCGATCTTCTCCTTTACCATCTCCACTAAGGCATCCACCGCTCTTTTTTCATCTTCTCCTTCCGCGGCTATCAATATTTCCGAGTTCTGGTTCGCCATGAGGGTGAGTACCCCCACTATGCTCTTGGCGTCGGCGCTTCGATCATCCTTTGTAACCGTGATCTTTGATACGAATTGCCCCGCACGTTTCACAAAATTGGCTGCGGGACGGGCGTGCAGGCCCTCCTTATTTGTAACAATTACCGATCTGCTGTACATTGATATCTCCTTATACTGTTACTGTTTTTTGTCTGTCAAACCGAGCGCGACGGGTATCTCCGAAGGATGTTTGAAATAGAAAGCGGCCTTGTCTATGGCGTCGTCGGGCTTTCGTTTGCCCCAGTCGACGCAGCCGAAATCACAGCCGCTTTCTTTCGCGCAATAATAATCCATGACTGAATCCCCGATATACAGCACATCGCGCGTGGCAATGCCGTTCATCGCGACGTATTTGTTGAGCGGTTCGGGGGACGGTTTTGGATTGATCACTTCGTCTCCGCATATCACGGTGCCGAAGGGTTGCCTTTCGAATATCCCGTCGTTGTCGGAGGACAGATATTTCCGATGCCTTGATGTGACGATACCGATCTTCTTTCCGTCCTTTGCCAGCGCGTCTATCGTAGTGAGTATGCCGTCGAACGCTCGCACTTCCGCGGAGAGCCCTTCGCAGATATCATCCCACATCATAGCATATAGATCGGCATCCCGGACGCCGAGGCTAGCCAGTATGTGTTCATCGTTAAGGATTCCAAGGATGTGCGCGTACATCTCGGGAGGACGGTATATGCCGGTGGACATCTCAACGATCTTGCTGCAGGTAGATAGCTGCGCATAATCCGTATCTAGAATCGTCCCGTCTATGTCAAAGACAACGTGTTTATACATAATTAGCCCTTTTTCACAGTTGCGACGCGGCGGCCTCATCCAAGAATACGTCCACATTAGGGTGAAGCTGTAGTATCGATGCGGGCGTTTCTTCGGTTACAGGCCCGGTGACGGCAGCTTTGATGATTGCCGCCTTTCTTTCGCCCTTGGCTGCAAGCAGCACGCGTGGCATATTCATGATAGGTTTGATGCCTATGGTGATCCCTCCCAGCTCCTTGTCAGCGGGGAACTGGCCTTCATTCAGTATACGCTGATGCAATTCACCGCTCAATGCGGTAAACCTGGTCGGGCTATCAAACGCGCCGTGCGGAAGGTTCATCGCGATATGTCCGTCCGGCCCTATTCCCAGTATCTGCATATCCGATTCCCCGATCCCCTTCAGCCGCCTGTCAAATTCCGCAGCTTCCCTGTCGTAATCGTCGGCGATCGTGGCCGGTATGACGATGTGCTCGCGCGGTATATTGCATGGGATGAAAAGAGCTTCGTTCAGATCGAAGATACAGGATACGCGTGAGTCAGGTGGGACCATCTCCACTTCATCGGCCGCATAGAATATGACTTGTGAGATGTCGAAAGGGTAGTCCCGCCATATATTTGCGACCGTGTGGTGTATATTCTCGGTCGTGTTCCCCGTGGCAAGCCCGATGACCGAGTTCGGTTTTTTGACGATCTGCGCCACCATCTCCCACGCTACGGCGGTATCAAACTCCTTTTCGGTTTTGTACGTTTTGATATTCATATCACCTTTTACTCCTTTCCATCAAACGATGCCTAGCCTGGCGAGGGCCACACACATTACCAGGATACCCAATATGATGATCGTCGGGCTTACGTTCTTCTTCTTGATGAAAAAGCAGATCAGCAGCGTGATCAACAGCGGAAGCAGATTAGGTATTATCATATCAAAAAACGCTTCCTGTAGATTCAAGGGATCCCCTTCGCCCACGGGTATCGAAACGTTGACCGAAAATTCGATGTAGGTCGCTATTAGCGCCCCGATGACGGTATTGCCCAGAATGGACGCGCCTACGGATAGGTCTTTCGTTTGTTCGCCGATCTGTGATACCGCTTTTGCACCCGTATTGTAGCCCAGCCTTATGAAGAAAAATCTCGTACAGAAGACGGCAATATATACAATGAAATACAGTATCGGTCCCAGAAGGTTGCCGCCCACGGCCATTGACGAACAGATGCCTACCATTATGGGCAGCAAAGTGAACCAGAATATAGAATCGCCCACGCCGGCCAACGGACCGAACAGGGATAGCCTCACGTTGTTGATCGTGCTGAATTTCTCTTTGCCCTCATACATGGACAGCGTCAGCCCTTGGAGAAAAGTGGATACGACGGGCTGTGTATTGAAAAACGCCGTATTATCGCTTAAAGCTTGGCGAAGTTCGTCAGGCCTGTCCTTGAACAGTTTTTTGAGGGTCGGTGCCAGCATGGCGCACCATCCCAGACCTTGATAGTTCTCATAGTTGAACGTTCCTTGCAGTAGAATGGAATACCAGACGGCCTTGTTGAGATCACGCTTTGTCAATTTAGTCTCATTATCGGCCTGTCCGATGTCCGTTGTCATCACATTAGATTCCGACATTTTCGTCACCTCCGTTTTCTGCCGCGGCTATAGGCTGCGCTTCGTCATCCCTTCTCCCGTAAAAATAGTTGAACATCGCGAAAGCGACACCTACCAGTGCGATCGGGAGCAGGTTCTTAAATTCGATGAAACAGGCGAGGAGAAACCCTACAATCAAGAAGGGCGCGTACTTCACCTTGAACATCACAAGCAGCAACATGGCAAAGCCCAGAGCCGGCATGACGCCGCCTGCGACCTCCAGGCCATGCATCAGCCATTCAGGTATACTGCCGATGATTGCGTCTATCGTATCCTGGATTACATATGTGGATAAAAATACAAAGATACCGCTGACCAGTCCAGACAATAGGATGCCGAGGATATTGATGGACACCAATCCCTTCACATCGATAGATTTGATCATCTTTGCGCCGATCCTGTTCCAAGCCAGGTACGCCGTGGACATAAGAATATGAATATATTCAGATAAGATACAGAATGGGATCGCGAGCGCCAACGCGTTCGTAGGGGACATGTGGCCGCAGATGGCGAATACGGCGCCCATCAGTCCCGCGACGAGAGGGTCGGGTGGAGTCGTTCCCCCCACCATCGTCAGCCCGGCAAAAGCGAGTTCCGTCAGACCTCCGACCATCGCTCCTGTGATAGGATCTCCTAGAAGAATCCCAGTGACCGTCGCTACTGTGATCGGTCTGAAGATAAAGAATGCTTCGGTCTGATAGTCACATCCGGCGATGATAGCCCAGATCGTGATCATAACACCTTGCAACAAACTGATTTCCATTGCAATACTCCTTTCCTTGAAACAGGGCTACTGCTTCAATTTTCATTTAACCCAACTCAAAATTTTCTTTTGGGGACGTTGGCAATTCCTGCATAAACAACGATCCCGTCTTGTCGCGGATTTTCTTGAGCGCCTCGATCTCACCTTCATCGGCATAATTATGAGCGCTCAGTTGTTTTTTACCTTCACCGAAGTGCATATTCCCGATATTTACCTCCTTGATAGGAACACCATGCTCGATCAGATAAAGCATTTCTACAGGTGTCCTCGTGATGATGAATATCTTCTGCTCCGGCGCCGCTTTGTGTATGATATCCGCCGTTTTCTGAAGTGTGAAGAATCGGATCTGCACACCGTACTGCCTTGCGGTCATCGTCATAATCGCCTGCTGCGTCTCATCTTTAGCCGCTTCGTCGTCTGCCACAAGCAACAGATTTGCGCCCAGATGTGTCAGCCACGAAACACCCACTTGGCCATGTACTAGCCTGTTGTCGATGCGACTCATCACTATATTTGGTTCTGCCATTTTTCACCTCCTTTCCGGTCATCAAAATAGATACTATATTCCGTCATCATTTTCATTGGCGTTATCATCCGCTTTGAAGCGCGCAAATGCCGCGTTGCAGTATTGAATACTGCCGCTTGCTGCGTTTAGCGCGTGTTCTATCATCTCCCCGGCATCCATGTCATTGCTGGCGTACAGCTCCAGCAGCAAAGGCAGATTCACCCCTGCGATCAAATGGTATTTCGGCTTTCCCAGATATTTCATGAACTCGTTGTTTACGCTTCCGCCGAACATATCCGTCAGCACGATCAGCTCATCGTCATCCCCAGCGCTATCCACACAGCTTCTGACGGCGGCGGATATATCGAAGCCCTCGTCCACAAACGCGTTCATCGTCTCTACGCCGCTTGTCTGCCCTAAAATCATGTGGACAGAGGACAGGATGCCTTCGGCGAAATGGCCATGTGTCGCGATTACTATCTTTCTCATAATTCCCTCCATAATTCATCAAACAAAATGGGTGCGTCCTTAGGCAGGGTTTGAAAGAACACCTTTATCCCCCTTTGAACCAATCGCCTAAGCATCGCCTTGTCGCGATCATCCACAAAGACGGATCCGCAGATCCGTTCACTCCCCGGTCTGGCCGGCAAACATCCGACCTGGAGCTCGGCTATGTCCAGGCCCTCGTCCACGGCCGCCGACGCATGCGCTACATCTTTAAAAAGCACGAGGGTGCTTACTTCGCGTTCGCCGAGGATGCTGATCGCTTCCATGGGCGCAATGACGGATACCTCGATTTCGGGAGGGGCGGCCATCATGTAAACCTCCCTCAGGAATGCGTCCCTGGAAGTCGGGGTATCTATGATTACTATCCTGGTGATGTCCCATTCATGGAGCCAGCCTGCCGTGACCTGCCCATGAATCAGACGGTGGTCCACCCGGGCTTTTAATTTACCTGCCATTTCGTCTTCGTCCAAACCTGCACTGCATTGCCGCTTTGCGGCGGTGATAAATAATCGTCTGTATTTTTTAATGATGCAATATTCATGCCAGTTACCTGTGTAGGCGTTTCGAGCGCTGATTTGTGGGGATTTCATGGGCTGCAAAAACAATGATCGCAGCGGGAAGGTATATCTGTGTCATACTGTGTAGATGAGGGCATTCAGAAATCTTATCTCAACATCGGGTATCTCGACACCGAATGCCGTCTCTATATCTTTCATCGCCTGACGAATCTCCGCGATGTGCTCATGCGTACCTTCCGGTATGACATCTATCTCGGGACTTTCCAAAGGCAACTTCTGCAAAACCCTTTCCAACATGCACGCCAGATGTAGCAGGAACCTGATACGCAGGCTCTGCAGTTTTCTCGCGGGAAGATCTATCCTGATACGGCCAAAGGCTTTCTCACCTTCGCGCATGACCTTCTCGTTGTCGATGAACATCGTCGCGTCCCGCAACAATTCCATGGTCTTTGTCTTGACATTGTCCTCCTCCTGTAAGGAGTCGCGCAGGGTAGCCTTCACCAGTGACCTCAGCTTCCCGATCACATCCTCCAGCACGACATCTTCCAGCGGGATGGATGGAGCACCTCTTGTGGCCGGACTGAATACTGAATCTACACTTGCCTCCATTTCAGGCTTGGCCGACGTATCTTTGTCAAAAGCACGGATATTGGCCCTCCTCCCCTCGAAGGCTTTGATGGCCTCCACGCAAAACTCTCTCATGTCCGTTTCGCCAACGATGTACCTCACCTTGTCATCCTCCGGCACAGGAAGTGTTATGATGCCTTGCCGATCATCAAATACAATCTCGCTATAGCTGTCCATAAGCATGCCCGCTTCATCCCTGCGACCATAGGTATCTGCCGTCGCTCCTTCCCTGATATGTGGCATGAGGATGCCCGAGTCTATGGTCATCTCCCTGTCATCGTCGATGTGTAGCCTGAAACAGTTTGCGCACGTCAGCTGTATATCGGAGACCAGCTGGCCGATATTGCCGGCGCACGAATACAGGAGAAGCAGGAGCATAGCGTCACGCTTGACGTGGAGCGGCAATCGCAGTTCTTTCGATTCGCGGTAGAACGCTTCGACTATCATACGGAAGCGTTCCGTAATGGGACGCTCGGCAAGGGGCGGCATGTGTATCACGACGGGGAACCTTCTCTTGAATGTGCCGAGGAGATACGAATCGATCCTCTCTGTAGTGGCACCTATGAGCATCAGGTTGGCTTTCGTGGCGACACCCGTTTCACCCAATTTGCGATAACAGCCCTTGTCTATCAATTGAAAGAGCATCTCCTGGCTCTCGCTTTTCAGGCGGTGTATCTCGTCAAGGAGGAGAATCCCACCCTCCGCTTCCTCCACGAGACCGGTTTTGTCATGGTTTGCCCCCGTAAAAGCCCCCTTTACGTGTCCAAAGAGATGGCTGAACAGCAACTGTGGATTGTCCGCGTACTCCGAGCAGTTGAACGATACGAAAGCGGCGTCCCTGTCTATCAGGGAGTGATTGGCCGCGTAGGCATAGACCGATTCGGCAAAGGTCGTCTTCCCCACGCCCGTCTCTCCCATCAGCAGGATATTTAGCTTGCGCGGATATAGGACCGACATCTTGGCCAGGCCGATCGCGGATTTGATGCTACCTTCCGCGCCTACCAGATTCTCTAATGTTTGGAAAGGCATGCACTGCGTGGGCGGCCGGGCAGCAAACAGATACTTTACGCGCTCAGGGTCTACACTGTCATCGGAACCCTTCACTGTATGGCGCTCCAGCGCCGATCTTCCGAGGAACCGCACCGGCCTTCCTGTCAGTTTGATCGCCCTGTTTTCATCTACAAGCGCGTTCAGATCGCGCGATACGTTGCTCCTGTCATAGCCCGTCCTCTCGGACAGTTCATTTGCGCTGAATCCTGCGGTATAGTTCGCTGCTTCGTGGGGTCCTATTGACGCCGTCAACGCGTCGAGGGTTTCCAGTATTATTTCTTTTCTTGTCATAGTATAACCAGCAATATCTTCTCACACGCGGCGACGTCATCAAAAAAATATTCACATCCGTGAATCGTGAATTTCATTGTAGCATAGTGATTTGTGAATAAACAGGTACCGAAAAAGATTTGTGACGGGTGGTATACTTATACGGAGTGAAGTCACGGGGCAGAGCTTGCGGCAGTCGCGCGTGCGGCCGAAATTGTCAGAATTAAGCCAATAGTATTAATTTGTCCGAGGTAGCTTGTCGCGCCCCTGGAGGTGTTATAATGAAATCTCAAGCAATATCCGCACCCATTATTAAGTACGTAGGAGGTACAAAATGTCACTCAGAGATTCACTTCCAAAGATAAATACGCAGCTACCTGGCCCCAAGGCAGCGAAGGTGCTCGCGCGGCGCGCGGCTATCATGCCCGCGGCCATCAAGTCGATATACCCCATCGTGATAGAGCGCGGTGAAGGCGCTATGATCGAGGACGTAGACGGGAACGTTTTTCTCGATTGGGTGGGCGGAGTCGGAGTCATGAACATCGGCTACTCGCAACCCGAGTTAATCGAGGCAGTGAGTGAGCAGTCGAAAAAGTTCTTTCATTCCATGATGAACATCACCACGCACAAGCCGTACATAGAGTATGCCGAAGCTTTCGCGAAGATCGCCCCCGTGAAGGGCGGCAAGAAACAGGTCATGCTCACGAACAGCGGCGCGGAGGCTGACGAAAACGCGGTCAAGATAGCGAGGGGCGCGACGGGCAGGCCGAACATCATAGTGTTCACGGGCGCGTTCCACGGCCGGACTATGCTGACCATGTCCATGACATCGAAAAAGGCGTACGCCGCGGGTATGGGTCCCTTTCCGGATGGCATATACAGGGCGGAGTTTCCATATCTCTACCGCGCTCCGGGAGGCCTCAAAGGCGATGCGGCCATAGAGTACTACATCAGTCAGCTAAAATCGGTATTCGAGACTCATTCTCCGGCTGAATACGTGGCCGCGATAGTGTTCGAGCCTGTCCAGGGTGAAGGCGGTTTCATCCCTGCGCCGCTCGAATGGGTCAAGGCCGTGAGGAAAATATGCGATGATAACGGCATCCTAATGGTGACCGACGAGGTCCAGACCGGGTTCGCGCGTAGCGGGCGCATGTTCGCTTCGGAATATTACAAGGAGGGCGGCTTCGCGCCGGACATCATGACGTTCGCAAAATCCGTTGCGGGAGGGTTGCCTCTCTCAGGTGTAGTCGCCGCGAAGTCTATCATGGACAAAGTCCCCGGCGGGACGATAGGCGGGACATACAGCGGCAATGCCGTGTCGTGCGCGGCCGCGCTGAAGCTGCTTGAGATCATGCGGAGGGACGACTATCCCGGCAAAGCCACGAAGATATCCAAAGTATGTATGAAGCGGTTCGGTGACTGGAAGAAAAAGTACAAGGTCGTCGGCGACGTGCGCGGCATCGGCGCCATGATGGGCATCGAGTTCGTGAAGGACGCAAACAAGACGCCGAACTCCGAGATCGTCGGTAAGATAGTGCATGACGCCTACGCGAAGGGGCTCATCTTGGAAGCTGCGGGCACGTACGGCAACGTCATACGCTTCCTGTGCCCTCTCTGCGTTACCGACGAACAGCTCTCCGCGGGCCTTGATATCTTCGAGCAGGTCATCAAGAGCAACATGTAGCCGTAGATACAGACGCCTCGTAGCGGGAGAGGGCGCCTTTACCTCCCTTTTCGTCAGATAGGCGGCGCCGCGATGTCGATGGTAAGACCGGCGATCGCGGGCCGCGCTACCTGATGACTTCTACTATACCGTTGAAACGTCCCGGCAGGATCAAAGATCAAGACCTGCAACCCGATTTGTGATAAAATCATAGGACAAGCACAGATTCGGAGTATCCCTGTTTCTGTTATTTGAGACAGCCCGTCGCGGGTCGCGTAAGATTTTATTGTCGGGGTGATTATATGGAAATAGAGCTAAAATACAGAATCAAGAGCAGGGAACTGCTCGAGAAGATAGAGAGAGACAAATTCCTCGCCTCCATAGCGGAGAGGGATTCGACTGCCACCGTCATGATGAAAGCCGCGTACTTCGATACCGAGGATCGCATCCTCATGCGGAACGATATAGCTTTCCGCATACGCAAGGAAGGCGATCGCCTCGTGGGTACGCTCAAATGGGGTGACAATGATATGGGAGTGTCCGGCCTGTACGCGCGCGAGGAGATCAGTGTCCCCGTGGCGGACGACTCGTGTTTCCTATCGCCCGATCCGTATATCTTCAAAGACAGCCGGGAAGGTCAGGAGATGCTCGAGGCCGTATCTGGTCAGTCACTTGTCCTCATCTTCGAGACCGTCTTCACTCGCAAGCGCTTCCGCATAGACTCTGACGGCACGATCTGCGAAATCTCGCTCGATACGGGCGAGATCATCGCTGGGGACAGGCGCGAGTCCATACAGGAGCTAGAGATAGAGCTGTTTTCGGGTAGCAAGGACGAGTTGGTGCGTATCGGCGACAGGATCGCCGGAGCGTATGATCTTTCGCCTGAGCCGCTCAGCAAATTCGCGCGAGGCAGGGCGCTCATAGAAGGTAGAGTAATCGAAGGCAAAAAAGAGGAGTAGAGGGGGTAAGGACATGAATGAGTTATTTCCCAGCAATTGCAATTTTGTACTTTTTGCAAATATTTCGGATGATGAGGCCGTTACTGACGCCGCTTTTCTCCACGGATGCGCGGATCCGGCTGAGGATGTGCGCGCGGATGTGTGGAACTCATTTCAGCGTACGATGCTCGAAGGCGTCGGAGCCGAAAAAGTCGGGGCCAGCTACTGGCAGAATCATATCTGCGCTCTCGTCGCGTCATCCGACAACCCATTTAGTAGGGCCGCCGAGAAGGGCGTGTACGTTGCGCTTGAAGGTATGTCCTCCCCTGAAGATATCGTCGCGGCCATCGGTGTTCTGGCCGCACCCTACGCGGACCTGTTCAGACTCGCCGCTTACGAGTTGTCGCGCATCAAGGATATGTACCTATGGGACTTTGGGGAATCCGTGGACAATGTCGCGTCCCTTATGGCGTCCCCCGGTTCCGGCTCGCGCAGGGAGCGTGTGCTCGTGTCCCTGTCCGAGAGTGACGACGCCGTCAGTACGGCGATGCTCGCGGCCTACTACCGTTCATACGGGGCCGGTAAGCTCGAAGCTTACGACAGTTACCGCTGGGACGGTTCGTTTCGCGGCGTCCCGCAGATGGATCGGATCAGGTTCGACGACCTTATAGGAGTGGATAGGCAGACGGCTGCCCTAAGGGAGAACACGGAGTTTCTCATGCGCGGGCTTCCCGCGAGCAATATACTTTTGTACGGCGATGCCGGCACGGGCAAGTCCTCGTCGATCAAAGCGCTGGCTACGGAGTTTGCGGACAGAGGTCTAAAGCTTGTTGCGATACCCAAAGCCCACATAGCGGAGCTTCCCGCGGTACTATCCGCGGCCTCCGGGCGCGGGCTCAAGTTCATATTGTTCATCGATGACCTATCCTTTGAGGAAGACGAGAGCTCGTACAAGTCGTTCAAGTCCGTCATAGAGGGCGGTGTGGGTTCACGCCCGGACAACGTAGTGATCTGTGTCACTTCGAACAGGCGCAACATCGTCAAGGAAGTTTGGAAGGATCGCGAATCGGCGGATGATATCCACCTCAGGGACAACATTCAGGAAAAGCGCTCGCTCGCGGACAGGTTCGGGCTGACGCTGGTCTACAGCGCGCCGGCGAAGGACGAGTATCTTGCGATAGTGGCCGGCCTCGCGGAGAAGGCCGGGCTAGATACGGGGGGGAACGAGCTGGAGGCCGCTTCACTGACATGGGAGGTGCGGCACGGCGGGCGCTCAGGGCGCGTAGCCAGGCAGTTCATAGACTACTGCATATCGAGCAGCGCCATCGATGGCGCTCATAATCATTGACATAGCGGGGCGAGTGCGTTATCATAAAAACCGACCAATCGGTCGGTTTTGGTGTTGAACAGGTACTGTTTCAGGAGACAATATGGGCGGATTTTTTCGCGGCAACGGATTTTCGATAATACTCATCGTCATACTCGCCATCAACATGATACGCGGCAGCAGCCTGTTCAGTGACCCGCTCGGCTGGCTGTGGAACATCGTGCTCATCCTGCCCGGCATCATCATCGGCATTACTGTACACGAATGGGCCCACGCTTGGACGGCGTATAAGCTCGGCGACTCCACCCCGAAACTGCAGGGTCGCGTCTCGCTCAACCCCGTCCGCCACATCGATCCCGTCGGGCTCATCGCCCTCGTATTCATCGGCTTCGGCTGGGGCAAGCCCGTGATGGTCAACCCCTACGCCTTCCGCCATCCGAGGCGCGACAACCTCCTGACGGACGTCGCGGGCATCACCCTTAACTTCATCGTAGCATTCGCCTTTATGGGCATCATGCGCGTATACGTCGGCTATGTCATAGACAATGCGTCAGGCAGCATGAACATGGAGGTATTCCATGCCACACTCATGATATTGCAATACATCATTTGGATGAACCTCGTCCTCATGATATTCAACCTCCTGCCCGTGCCTCCGCTCGACGGGTTCGGGATAGTGACTGAAGCCTTCAATCTTCGCGGCAAGCCCATCTACAGCATGATATACAACGCGGGCTTCCCCATACTCATCGCCCTCATACTGTTCAATGTGCCGTCGCTCGTGATAAGGCCCGTGATATCCGCGTTGTTCGATTTCATGTACGGCGTATTCGCGCCGTGGCCGTTCTGACCGGGGCGTTCTTTTGATGTATCAGAATTTCGCGGTTGGGGTTGCAGATGGCGATAAGCCGGGCGGAGGCGCACGGTGAGTATCGTTAAACTGCTTTTCTCGGGGAAGCGCGGTGTGCCGACCGTCCTTGTGATAGTTTTCATCCTCTTGCTCCAGGCGTACTGCGACCTGTCACTCCCCAGATATACCGCGTGGATCGTCGACATCGGCATCATGCAGGGCGGTATTGCGGACGCCGTGCCGGAGATGATCAGGCGGCCCAGCCTTGATGAGCTTGAGATGTTCATGCCCGAAAGGGATATCCGCGTCGTAGAGGCATACTATCATCCAGAGGGCGGCGGCGATGTGATGAAACTCGATATGGGCGCGGAAGGCCAATCAAGCGATGCGGTACGGAAGAAACTCAACAGCATATTTGAAGCCCCCATGCTCATCGCCGCCGAAGGCAAAGGCCTTGCCGGCGCGGCAGGTCCGCCCGCCGGGGCGCCGGGGGCCGCGGAAGCGGCTGCGCCTGGCGTCTCCGCAGGAGCGATAGACGTCGCCGCGCTCGCGGCTGGGTACAGGGCCGGGAGTGTCACGAAGGAAGGCCTGATGCAGGTACGCGCTGAGGCGGATAAGTCCGTGGGGCGGCTCGGCGACATCGCTACGGGCGCCGCTTCGGTGGCCTACGTGAAGGCCGAGTACGAGGCGCTAGGCGTCGATCTTGGCAAAGTGCAGTCGGACTATATGAAAAGCACGGCCCTCCTCATGTTGCTGCTCACGCTCGGCTCTGCGCTCGCGGCCGCGGCCGTATGTTTCATTGCGAGCTACCGGGCGGCCGGGGTGGGCATGCGGCTGCGGCGCGATATGTTCTTCAATATACTCGGATTCTCCGGCCGGGAGATGGGCATGTTCTCGTCTGCGTCGCTGATCACGCGCAGCACGAACGACATCCAGCAGATACAGATAGCGCTCGTCATGTTCATGAGGCTGATGCTGCTCGCCCCGGTCATGGGCGCCGGCGGCATCATCATGGTGATAAGCACCCATTCCGGCATGGGCTGGATCGCCGCGGCCGCGGTCGGCATACTGCTCGGCATAGTGGCCTTCCTCCTGAAATTTATGATGCCCAAGTTCAAGCTGATGCAGTCGCTCATAGACCGTGTGAACCTCGTGAGCCGCGAGACGCTGACGGGGCTGCCTGTCATACGCGCCTTCTGCAAGGAGGGATACGAGATGGGCAGGTTTGGACGCGCCAACAACGAGCTGACCGAAACGCAGCTGTACACGAGCCGCACCATGAGCCTGATGTTCCCCATACTCATGTTCGTCATGAACATCGTGTCCGTCGCCATCATCTGGTTTGGCGGGATACGCGTGGACGAGGGGCACATACTCGTCGGCGACATGATGGCCTTCATCACCTATACGGTCATGATCGTCATGTCGTTCATGATGATCAGCTTCATGGCCATCATATTGCCGAGGGCGAACGTCGCGGCCGAGCGTATCGAGGAAGTGCTCGCGGTCAAGAGCTCTATAGCGGACAAGCCGGAAGGGGATCTGGTGCGAAGGGACGAGTGGCGCGGCAGGGTGGCTTTCGAGGATGTCTCGTTCAGATTCCCTGATGCGGACGAGGATGTTCTGCACGGTATCAGCTTCGGGTGCGAGCCGGGGCAGACCACGGCTATCATAGGCAGCACGGGCAGCGGCAAGTCCACGCTCGTGAACCTCGTGCCGCGTATCTTCGACGTGACGGGAGGCCGGGTGACGATAGACGGCGTCGATGTGCGGGACATGGCCCTGCGCGATCTGAGGGGATTGGTCGGCGTAGTGCCCCAGAAGGGGTTCTTGTTCAGCGGGGACATCGCCTCGAACATCAGGTACGGCAGGGCTGATGCGACGGACGCCGAGGTGGAGAAGGCGGCGGGGATCGCGCAGGCCGCTGCTTTCATCACAGAGAAGCAAGAGGGGTACGCCTCGGGGATAGCGTCCGGCGGCGACAACGTGTCCGGCGGCCAAAAGCAGCGGCTCGCGATCGCGCGCGCCTTGGCCAAGGACCCGAGGGCGCTCATATTTGACGACAGCTTTTCGGCCCTCGACTACAGGACGGACACGGAACTGCGGCGCGCGCTCGAGCGGGAGATGTCAGGGCGCACCGTCATC
>JAISLZ010000062.1 GCA_031277015.1 Eubacteriales Family XIII. Incertae Sedis bacterium
TCGAACATATTGTCCGTCTGTATCTCGCAGCCCAAGGCTATGCCCGCGCGCAGGGCCTTCTCCACGGCCTCGCGGTTCAGCACGGGCAGGCTGCCGGGCATACCCAGGCAGACCGGGCAGACGTGGCTGTTCGGCTCGCCGCCGAAATCCGTAGGGCACCCGCAGAATATCTTCGTTTTTGTGGAGAGCTCCGTATGCACTTCGAGCCCAATGACCATTTCGTATTTCATCAGGACATTATTGTATCAAATCTCGCGTGAAAAGTGTATGTGAATCAGCGAATGGATGATAGAAGTCTGGGGGTGCGGACGTATTCGCCGAAAATACGCCCCTTGATGGTTTTCTCCGTATAGTCCGCGCCGAGCGTTTTACAGCGCGTGAAACACCCCGGCCCCGGTGCGCGGAGCGATATATATTTGCCACGCTTTATCTCGTAGCCCGCCGCTTGGGGGATACTGCGGCAACTACGTGGCGATAAAAAATCCGCAGTCAGTTCAGGGCATACTCAGAAAATCCGCCGCGGTCATTCACATCCCATATGGCAAGTTCCTCTATTGTCTGTGCTGATGGCGGCGGCGTAGGGACAAACTCTACAGAAATTGCAAGCGCAGAAATGAAATGCTCAATTTCGCTGGATTCGTTTTGGGACAGCAGGATTTTCCCGGAAACTGGCGTATAATAAAAATTAATTATTGAACTACCTAGCGGCAAGCTGCGGGGAGTTTGACCCTTAGAGAAGCGCTGATTAGTGCTTCCCTAGAGATTAAAGAGCCATATAAAAGGGAAAACAACATGAGCAACCTTCTGATTGTTGAAGATGACATATCGCTCAATCGCGGTATCGCTATCGTGTTCAAGCAGGACGATATGGACATCAAGCAAGCATATAACCTACGGACAGCGAAAGAGATTTTTCACTCCTGCAAACTTGACCTGATTATTCTTGACATCAACCTGCCCGACGGAAGCGGTCTGGATTTCTGCAAAGCGGTCCGCGCTTCGCAGGACGTACCCATTATATTCCTGACTGCCAACGACATGGAGACAGACATTGTCACGGGGTTTGAACTCGGCTGCGACGATTATATCACGAAACCTTTTAGCTTGATGGTTTTGAGGGCGCGAGCCATGGCCGCGCTTCGCAGGTCTGGCACGGGCGCCGAAAACCGCATAGTAATAGGCAATCTGGTCTTTGACTTTGAGAAGATGGAGTTTTCAAAAGCTGGGCTGCCGGTACAGATAAGCAGGACAGAACAAAAGCTACTCCGTAAACTTGTTGACAACAAGGGGAGCATATTGACCCGCGAGCAGCTGATGGAAAGCCTCTATACAAACGAAGCTGAATTTGTGGACGAAAACGCCCTCACCATGACAATCAAGCGGCTACGCGGAAAGATCGAGGACAACCCCGGAAAACCGGTCTATATCAAAACAGTATATGGACTCGGCTATATTTGGACAGGAGGCGTAATGGCATGATGGCGGTCACGCTCGCTTTGGCGTTGATTTGCCTTGCCGCCGCAGCCTATATCATTTGGCTGAAACGGCAATACTCCAATGTGTTTGCCAAACTGAACAAACTCTTTGACGATGCGTCGAACAGAGGACTGCACGAGGTCAGCTACGACGAACGCATGGCGTCCGCTTTGAGCGAAAAACTTTTGCGTTACATCGACGCGAGCAAAGGGCATTTTGCGGACGTACAGAATGAGAGAGATAAAATCAAAATGTTGATTTCCGACATATCCCATCAAACCCGGACGCCGGTCTCCAATATCCTGCTCTACAGCGGATTGCTGCTTGAGGATTCGGGGCTGGACGAAAACAGCGCACAGATGGCGGCTGATATCCAATCACAGGCGGAAAAGCTGAAATTTCTGACAGATACGCTTGTAAAGATGTCACGGCTCGAAACCGGCGTTTTGGCTATGGAAACGCAAGTACAGCCCGTAAAGCCGCTCATATCCGCCGTCGTTTCGGAAGCATATCCGAAAATCACAGAGAAAAATATGGCTTTGTCCGTCCGCGTAGACAAAAATCTCTCCGCAAATTTTGATGCTAAATGGACGAAAGAGGCGGTCTATAACATACTGGAAAATGCAGTTAAGTATACGGATGAGGGAGGTGGCATCACAGTCACCGCGACATCCTATGAAATGTTTGTGCGGCTTGACGTTGCCGACACGGGAGCCGGAATAGTCACCGAAGAATACACTGACATCTTCAAGCGCTTTTATCGTTCCCCAAGGACAAGGGAGTCGGACGGCATCGGCGTGGGGCTTTACCTTGCACGTGAGATACTGTCCTTACAGGGCGGCTATATCAAAGTCAATTCCGAACCGGGAAAGGGCAGCATATTTTCCGTTTATATCCCCAAGCAGTAAATCTGTCAAAACTGTTATATTCCCGTTAGCCTAATGATAGATTTTTCTGCTAACCTATAAACGTATATAGGGCTATCCCCTATATACACAAAGATTTCCGATGGGATGGAGGTTGCCATGGAAGTATTGAAAACAAAGAACCTGACCAAACATTATGGGACGGCATCAAACCTTGTCCGTGCGCTTGATGGCGTCGATATTTCTGTCGGGAGCGGCGAGTTTGTGGCGGTCGTCGGCACGAGCGGGAGCGGGAAAAGCACCTTGCTCCATATGCTCGGCGGCCTTGACCGCCCAACGAGCGGAAAGGTGTGTGTGGCGGGCAATGATATTTTCGGTATGGACGACGACGCGTTGACCATCTTCAGGCGCCGCAAGATTGGCTTTGTGTTCCAAAGCTACAACCTAGTGCCTATCCTGAACGTATATGAAAATATCGTTTTGCCCGTGGGGTTGGACGGAGGCGAGCCCGATAGCGAATACATCGGGAACATCATTGGCACGTTGGGGCTTTCGGATAAAACAAACAGTTTGCCTGATAACCTTTCCGGAGGGCAGCAACAGCGGGTTGCGATAGCCCGCGCGCTCTCAGCAAAGCCCGCGATCATTCTGGCAGACGAACCTACCGGAAACTTAGACAGCAAAACCAGCAATGAGGTTCTGCTGCTCCTGAAACTGATTGGCGAACGGTACAGGCAGACTATTGTAATGATTACGCACAATGAGGAGATTTCGCAGATGGCGGACCGCATCATACGCATCGAGGACGGAAAAGTCGTTTCGGATGGGAAAAGGCCGTGATGAACGTGCCCAATCGGAAAACCATATTCATGTTGGCTCTGCGGCAGATAAAAACGGGGAAATCCCGCAATCTCTTCGCCATAGCCGCCATAGTCATGACAAGCGTCCTCGTTACAGCTGTCGTAACAATGGGTTTGGGGCTTATGGACGCGGGCAGGCAAATGATGATGAAAACGAGCGGCGACAGTTCGGAAATATCCATCCAGTACCTTACGCCTGAGGAAGCCGCGGCCGTCGCCACGCACCCGCTCGTAAAGGAATATGGCGTTTCAAGATATGTCGCGAGGGCGGACGAGGGCTCTTTGAAACAAGCTCCCTTGGAAATACGCACAATGGACGCAAATTTCGCCGACTTTTCATACAATACGCCGACAACGGGCAGGCTGCCCAAATATGAAAACGAAGTGGCGGTCAAAACATGGATGCTCGATGAACTCGGCCTGCCCCGCAAAATCGGGCAATTGTTCCCCCTGTCATTTGCGGTCGGAAATACGCACTATGATATGGAACTGACGGTATGCGGCTTTTGGGACGATGATCCACATTTGCATCCTTGGGGAACGGCTATTGTAGCGGACGCATTCGCGGGAAAGGCGCTTACGGGCATCGACCCTCGCGCGACCCGCGTTAATGGGGAATACAGTGGCGTTACACAGTTTTACGCGAATCTAAGCGGGAGGGCATCCGATCTGCAATCCGACCTGAACAAACTCGTATCGGAAACGGGCATTGATGCGGAGGTGACATCTCCGTCCGTGAATTACGCATACGAAAACTCGACGCCTGGTCTGCAATCATTAGCGGCGGCCTCTCTTATTCTGCTGATTATCATGATCAGCGGCTACCTGCTTATTTATAACATCTTCTACATTTCCGTCATACGGGACATCAAATATTACGGGCTTCTGAAAACAATAGGAACCACGAAGCGTCAAATACGGCACATCGTAAATTTCCACGCGCTCATATTCTGTCTGATCAGCATTCCGATAGGTTTGGTTTTGGGGTATTTACTCGCCGGCGGCCTGTTCCCGCTCCTGCTTGCCATGACAACGCTTGACAAGGACATCGCTTTGGCTGGCCCGACCCCTCCGGCTTTCATCGCCGCCGCTTTGCTGTCGATGATCACAGTTTTTATAAGCTGCAACAGCCCTGCCCGGATTGCGGGAAGAATAAGCCCTATTGAAGCTACGCGGTACACCGGGATAGTTCTCGCGCAAGTCAGAAATACAAAGCGGCATAGCGGAACAAGCGCAAAGGGAACATACATCAAGCGCATGGCGTTTGCCAATCTGTTCCGAAACCGAAGGAAGACGCTCGTCGCGCTTGCATCCGTTTCTTTGGCGCTGATACTGTTCAATATAGTCTTCACATTCGCGCACAGCTTTGATGTAAATAAGCTGTTGGAAAAGTATATGTTTGGGGATTTTCTGGTCGCGGACGAATCATATATGAATGCAGGGGACAGCTATCTGACCGAAGCGCACTCCCTTACGGAAGAAACGGTTGAAACGCTCGCCGGGCTTGACGGCGTTACCAATGTTGCGCCAATGTATTACGACCATGCGCAGGGGAAACTACAGGATGGCGATGCGCCGATGCCCGCGCAGGTCTACGGTATCGACGGCTATTTTCTTGACCGCTTGGAGAAAAGCGTGATAGAGGGCGAGTTCAACCGCGAAAAATTTCTGTCCGGGGATTTCGCCGTCGTGGTAGCATCCTCCGTATCTGCGCCATCATCTGCGCCATCACAGGTCTCCTTGCGCGTGGGCGATATGGTGACGCTGGATTTCGAGGGCGAACCGGGCGGCGCCGAATATGAGATAATGGCGATTATAGATGACCAAAGCATCTATGCGTTGACGGCAAGGTTCTTTGAGGTACCCGGCTTTGCTGTCATTTTGCCGGAGTCGGAACTTGAACTACGCAGCGGTGTTGACATCATGTCGGCAACGGTTATTGCAGACGCCGGAAAAGCCGACACGCTGAAACATGAGATAGAGGCCGCCCTTTCGGGGAACCCAAAGCTGGATTTTCGCTCGCGCCAAGACTATATCGCCGAGGCGGAAAACAGCAATCGCCAACTATCTACTGTCGGCCTTACCCTCTGCGTGGTAGTGTTGCTTGTCGGCATACTCAATTTCTTCAATACAACGATGACCAATATTCTTTCCCGCAAATATGAGTTCGCAATATTGCAGACTATAGGCATGACAAAAAAACAGAGCCGGGATATGTTGACATTGGAATGTATGTACTTCGTGCTGATTGCCGCGGCCATTTTCATAACCATCGGATATGCGGCAAGTTCCTTCATCGTCAGATTGCTGACGCAAAACGCAGCGGCGTACACGTACAGTTTCACAATTCTTCCGCTTTTGATAGGTTTCCCGCCGCTGTGCCTGATTGCGGCTGTGTTGCCGCGTGTATTATACAGGGGCATATCGCGCGACAGCGTGGTCGAGAGGTTGCGCGAGATTGCGTGACAATGCTTGATAAAATGGATTGTATATGCTTCCGAGTGACAGCAAAGAAAAAAGTCGTCACATGGCAGCCTGTTAACCATGCAATAAACCACACATATTGATTATACGACGGCTTTGAGGAATCAAAGAGTTTTTACCCATTAGCAGACACTCAACAATTAGCAAAGCAGTAAAAGAACGATATTTTGACAATCATGCAACAAATTCAGAAGAACCCTGAATTGTTACAGAAAGTATTGTAGTTATTGCTTTCAAATGCAGTAGGCGCACAACAGTGTATTGTTTCTGGAAATTAGCACGGCAATTAGCATATGCGTAAGGCGAATGAATGTTTATGCGAAATCATGTATGAATATATATCACGCCTACACAGTACACGGTGAAAAAGACGGCCATTCAGAACTGTGAAATCCTGAAAAGCCGCCATTTTGGAGCTACCACCCGGATTCGAACCGGGGACCCCGTCCTTACCAAGGACGTGCTCGTACCTACTGAGCTATGGTAGCATATTCACTTTTTACTCGCCCCACTACCTCCTTACCAAGGAGGTACTCTACCGACTGAGTTAGGGCAGCGCGCCATATCGTCACGCACTACATTGCGCTATGAGATTCTATCGCATTACCACACGCTTTTCAAGAAAAATCGTTCCGGACATTTATAACTGTGATATGAATAGGTATATATTTCAGAGAATCACAAAATGACGAAAAATTCTGTCTTTCAAATTCGTTGTTGACACAACATATGCAATATGCTAGTTTTGTGATGTATGGGTTTTACTACCCACAAGAGACCGGAGTGGTGACGGTCTTTGCAAAATGGTAGGTTAATCAATATTATGTAGCTTTTTCCTTGTGCACCCGGCCTATTCGCGGCACCGCAAGAACGAGAGGATCGTCTAAGGAGGACGCCAAATGAAACTGAAGAAGATGACACTCAATATCAATGGAGTAGACAGGATGTTCGTCTGCGACCCGGAGCGAGATACCTTGGCGACGGCGCTCAGGCGCATAGGGCTGACGGGCGTGAAGGTCGGCTGCGGCACGGGGGTGTGTGGTTCGTGCTCGGTCATCCTGAATGGAAAGGTCGTGCGGTCGTGCACGCGCAAGATCACGGCCGTAGAGGAGTACAGCGAGGTGACGACGGTCGAGGGCATCGGCACGCCGCAGCATCTGCACCCTCTGCAGGTGGCGTTCATGAACCGGGGGGCTATCCAGTGCGGGTTCTGCACGCCGGGCATGGTCGTGTCCTCGTATCAGCTACTACGCGAGAACGCGGACCCGACGCCGGACGAGATCAGGGCGTGGCTCACGAAGCACCGCAATATCTGCCGCTGCACGGGCTACCGTCAGATCGTCGACGCGGTGCTGGACGCCGCCGCCGTGCTCAGGGGGGAGAAGTCCATAGAGGAAATCACGGTCAAGATGCCGGAGGACAAGAAGTATTACGGCAAGGGGGTAGTGAGGCCGGCGGCGCTCGGCAAGGTGACGGGACTCACGGACTTTGGCGACGATATAGAGCTGAAGATGCCAGACGGGACTCTGCACGTGGTCATGGTGCAGCCTAAGCTGACGCACCACGCTAAGATACTGAAGATAGACACGGAGGAGGCCGCGAAGATGCCGGGCGTCTACAAGGTCGTCACATCGAAGGATGTGAAGGGCTCGAACCGGCTGAATATGTTCCAGTTCCTGCCGCGCACGGACGAAGGGGCGGTCAAGCAGACGCATATCCTGCTCGCCGAGGAGAAGATATTTAATTACGGCGACGTCATCGCGCTGGTAGCGGCAGACACGAAAACGCACGCGCGCGAGGCAGCGGCGAAGGTGAAGCTGGAGTATGAGCAGCTGCCGGAGGTGCTGAACTACCTCGAGGCGGCCCTGCCGGATGCAGTCAGGGTACACGACGAGCACCCGAACGTATGGAGCGTGCAGCCGACGATCAAGGGCGACCCGGACATCAGCGGACTGATGGAGAAGGCGCCCCACGTCGTGGAGGGCAGCTTCTATTCCACGCGCGAGCCGCATATGCCGATCGAGGGCGATACGGTGCAGGCCTACTGGGATGAGGACGGCATGCTCACTGTCCACTGCAAGGCCATGGCGATCTATGCAAATATCGGCGACATCGCCGAGGCGACGGGCGTCCCCGAGGAGAATGTGCGCGTCGTCGAGAATCCGACGGGCGGCACGTTCGGCTGGGGTATAGCGGGCGCGACGTACAGCCTCGCGGCCATCGCGTGCATAGCCTGCGACGGCCTCCCGGTGGCCCTATCCATGACGTGGGCTGAGTTCCAGGCTTTCAGCGGCAAGCGCGCGCCGTCTTACACGAACGGCAGGCTCGCGTGCGACGAGGAAGGCAGGATCATCGCGGCCGAGTGGGACAATGGGCTCGATCACGGCTGCTACGACGAGCTGGGCGACGACCTTACGACGAGGATTGCGCGTTTCATGTTCTTCCCTTATAAGGTCCCGAACTGCCGCGGAGTGTCGAGGGTCGCGTCGACGAACCACAGCTACGGTACGGCCTACCGTGGCTACGGCTCGCCGCAGGCCTACACGTGCTCCGAGGCTCTCATGGACATGATGGCGGAGAAGACGGGGCTCGACAGATGGGAGATACGTTGGCGCAATATCTGCCGGCCGGGCGACATCAACATCAACGGCTACGAGTTCCCGCACTATCCGGAAGAAGAGATAATGAAGGCGATGAAGCCGATATATGACAAGGCTGTAGCCGACACGAAGGCGCGCAACGACGCGTCAGACGGCAAGGTGCGCTACGGCGTCGGCCTCGTATGGGGTGGGTACAACGTGACAGAGGGCACGGCCGACCAGTGCACGGTGGCTGTGGAGCTCGCGCCCGACAACACCTTCGTCAAATACGACACGTGGCAGGACCAGGGCCAGGGCGGCGACATCGGTTCGCTCATGGTCACGCTCGAGGCCCTGCGCGTGGTGTTCGGCGACAAGAGGGCTATAGACAAGGACGACGTGAAGCTCATCCAGAACGACAGCAAGTTCTGTCCTGACCACGGCGCGACGGCCTCTAGCCGCAGCCACTTCATGAACGGTATCTCGACGAAGGCGGCGGTGGAGAAGCTGTTCGCCGCGATGAGCAAGCCGGACGGCTCGCTGCGCACATACGACGAGATGATAGCCGAGGACATCCCCACGAAATACGAGAACCAGTTCCTGAACGAGGAGTTCGGCACCCTCGCCGACCTCGACCCGAACACGGGCAAGGGCAATCCGACGCCCGACTTCACGTATGCGATGTTCCTGTCCGAGGTGGCCGTAGACACCCAGACGGGCAAGACCACGGTGTTGAGCATGAGAGCGGTCGCGGACGTCGGCGTGGTCGGCAACATCGAGGCTGTCAACGGCCAGGTGTTCGGCGGGATGTCGCACACGATAGGCTTCGCGCTCTCGGAGAACTACGACGACGTGAAGAAGCACAGCAACATGCTCGGCGCGGGCATACCTACGCCTAACGACGTGCCCTACGACATCTCGGTGGAGTACCTCGAGATACCGCGCAAGCAGAACCCGTTCGGCTCGTCGGGCGCGTCCGAGGCCTTCCAGTCGAGCGGCCACATGGCGGTCATCGGAGGCATAGCCGACGCGGTGGGCGTGCGCGTATACGAGCTGCCCGCGACGGCGGAGAAGGTCAAGGCCGGCATAGATGCGCTCGCGGCGGGCGGCAAAGTCTCGCCGCCGGAGAA
>JAISLZ010000023.1 GCA_031277015.1 Eubacteriales Family XIII. Incertae Sedis bacterium
ACTCTCGGCGAAGAGCTCGGAGTGGACGTCGAATATGTGCGCGACGGCAACCTGAGGCTCGGCAAGACCGAAGCGCACATAGCCAAGCTGAATGCCCTCACGGAAAACGCCGTGTCCGCAGGCCTGGACGTGCGCATGGTGACGGGAGACGAGGCGCGGGAGATATGCCCCTATATGTCGGATGTGGTCATCGGCGCGAGTTGGTGCCCGTCGGACGGCTACGCGAACCCCCTCCACACCACTTTCGGATATTACTCGCGGGCCCTCGACCTCGGAGCGGTGTTCATAACGGGCGTTGCCGTAGCGGGCATCAGGAAGAGCCGGGGCCGGGCGCGCTATGTCGTAACAGGCGACGGCGAGTACGAAGGCGACAACATACTTTTGTGCGCGGGCTACCACTCACGGGCGATAGCGAAGACGGTTGGCATAGACATCCCTGTGGAGAGGGAAGACGAGGAAGTGTTTGTGACCGAACAGCTGCCGCCAATGTTCGGCACCGTGCTCGGGACTGCGGAGGCGGACTTCTATGGGCATCAGACGAAACACGGCTCATTCCTGCTAGGCGGCGTCAGCGGCCTGCAACATTTCACCTCGAACCACGACAGGCATACGACCATGCCCTACACCGCGCCGTCGCTGACCCGCGGCATCATAGCCTACTTCCCCGTGTTCAAAGGCGTGAAGATCATCCGCGTCTGGTCCGGCCAGTTCGACACCTGCGTGGACGGCGTACCCGTCATATCGAACGTCGGTGAAGTACCCGGCCTGACGCTCGCCTTCGCCTTCACCGGGCACGGGTTTGGCATATCGCCCGCCGTCGCGCTCGCCATCAAGGAGCTGATCACCCGCGGGGAATCCAGAACCATAGACATCAGCGGGCTTGGGTACGACCGATTCAAAGCAAAGCAGTAAATTATATCAAGTATAAAAAAATCATTGTGTTAGTTTTAATGGAGGTATGGTATGGCTTATGACAAAGTAGAGTTTTTGTATCTGTCACAGGATGACTGCGTAGCGGCAGGCGGCCTCGACATGAAGGGCACGCTGAAAGCTACCGAGCGTTCGTTTTTCCTGCACGGTAAGGGCGACTTCATCCTGCCGCCCAAGCCCGTCATCAGATGGGGCGGCGAGGACAGCGAGGAGACGATCGGGCGCATCATGTCCATGCCGGCATGGCTCGGCGGCGCGGACTACGCCGAAGAGCTGCAAAGCAAAATCGGAATAGGGCCGGTCAACACGTCGGGGATCAAGTTCATCCCGAGCAAGCCGTGGAACCCGAGCAAGTACAACCTTCCGAGGGCGAACGCGGTCATCATCATTCTCAATCCCGAAACGCTGATGCCGGACTGCATATGCGACGGCTCGCTCGCGAGCGCTATGCGCACGGGCGCGGCATCGGGCGTCGCCGCGAAGTACCTCGCAAGGCCGGACTCGAAGGTGCTAGCCGTGTTCGGATCGAGCGTCATCGGCAAGACTCAGCTGCTCGGCGTCACAAGCGCCCTGCCCGGCCTTGAGAAGGCGAAGATATTCAGCCCGAACGCGGATCACGTCAAGGCTTTCGTCGAAGAGATGAAGGACAAGGTGGACGTGGAGGTAGTGGCGGCGGAGTCATACGAGGACGCGACGCGCGGCTCCGACGTGATCTGCACCGCGACGATGGCGAAGGCGCCGTACATCAATCCCGAATGGTGGGACGAGGGCGTCACGCACATCGAGACGAGCTTCTGGGATACCCCGCCCGAGGCGCTCACCGCGCCGGATAAGATATTCGTTGACGACTGGGGGCAGGTCAAGCACCACGGCGCGGACGTTTCATGGCGCGCGGTGCGCGACGGATTCATACCCGAGGAGAAGATCACGGGCAATCTCGGCAAAGTGGTCACAGGCGAAATCGCGGGGCGCGAATCGGACAAGGAGAGGATATTCTTCAATCCGATAGGCATGGGGCTGCACGACCTCTCAGAAGCTTTCCGCGTATTTGAAAGCGCCAAGGAGAAAGGCATCGGGCGCACCCTTCCCCTCTGGGAGAACTATGCGCTGTAACCGCCTAGGCTACCAAGGAAGCACTGATTGATGTTCACTGACTGCCCTAGACGAGGGCGCATGGATGAGCAATATTATTCAAAGATGTGCATGCGCCCGTTGCGCCGATGGTAATAGTGCATGAATTCCCGCGGGGAAATGCCGGTGAACTCCTTGAATTCCCTGTTGAAATGGGATTGGTCGCTGTAGCTAAGTTCGCTGATGCAGCTGAGGATGTCCGGGCTCCTGCCCTTCAGCATATTGTGCAAGGCGTTCTGGAACCGTATGATGCGCGCGAGCGTTTTGGGGCTCATGCCCGTGTCCGCGCGCATCAGGCGGCTGACCTGTCTCTCCGAGTAGCACATATCCGATGCGAGCTCCGAGACGGTGATCCCGCCCTTAGTTTCGTTGACGCGGCTGATGATGTACTTGACCGGCTCCGTCAAATAGCAGTCGGTGAGGCCGTCCCCGAACTCGCGCATGAAGAGATCAGCCTTGTCGTCGAGTGATTCAAGAGGCATGAGCCGACCTATGAAACGGTCGATTTTCAGGTCCGCGCTCGTGTAGAATATTTCGTTGTCCGTGACCTCCGCGAGGGAAACGTCCCCGAGGTCGAGGAACATGCCGGGCTTGAGCCTCACCCCAAAGTAGCGGTGCCCCGGATGCGGCGAGCATATCTTCCTGCGCTTGGGAGTGCCGAGATACTCCACACAGTAGTCGGTATCGTTGTATATGAAGATGATGTCGACGCATCCGTCCGGCACGCAGTTGAACAGCGTCTTGTCCGTGTATGAGGAAGGCATATAGAAGTGGTAGAACCGAATCTGGGTAGGCGACAGCACCATGCGCTGCTCAAAGTGCCGGGTGTAATTTTTGAACAACGGTTGGTATATCTTAAATTTGTTGTCGCAGCTGTACGAGTCCATCACGCCAGGCCCACCTTCCTTCCCCATCTCATATATACGCTTCGTCTATCGCTATGGCGCAGACGGCCATACATGCTAAAGGGAACCTCTACATACCCTATGGGCACATTATACCCTTGGCGGCAGGAAAACGCAAGGAAAACTCTGAACAATCTGAATATTTCGAATACATCTAGCCGGGCGCCGTCTAACGTGATGGCCCTTGCCCTCGGCGTCCCGCTCATCCCCGGGAGCACTCGGCACTATCCCGGCAGCGACCTTGTCCTGACTCCTGCGGAATACATGGTCCGCAACAGGAAATAAACCCGCACCCCGCCAGAGCGAGGCTCCACCCGGATGGCGCGGTGATATGGTCATGACTCTATATGACATCATGAGCTATGCGGCGCTTACACATGCCGCATAGCCGCTACGACAACGCGCGATTCTATTATCTTTGTCCCTAAGGACATTGCGGAACATTTTGCAGTTCGGGTGCGGTGTGTCAGAAAATGAGGCGCGTGGACCGCGCTAAAGTTTACTGACGCACAACAAGACGCAAAAAACGTCTTTTCTCCACAACAGTCCTGCATCGCTCCAATCTATACTATACTACGTGCTTCACATGAAATACATGATAGCCTGCATCAGGACTATAGGTGATGATACTATTAAGAGCCGTATTAAAATCTCTCGTATACGGGTATTCAGATGCTAAGCCTTCAATCCCATATGTAACAATAATCTCATCGCTATACTGACTCCCAACGGGATATTTAGCCCCATCTGGCCAGTAATGATAAATGAACGCCGTCGCGTCGAGCACGGATGACCCATCGGCTGGCGCATAAAGGTCAATCGACCAATCACCCGGTGATTTGCTGTTGCTGGACGGAGCGTTAATCGCTATCAACTCAGCAGCTCTCGCATACATAGATGTACCGCCAGGTGGGGTGCTATAACTTGATACCCGGCTAAGCCAGTATGATTTAACGTTGGTATTTGTGTTTCTAGGATCCCCTTTAGTAGGATAAGTGCTAAAATCCGGTTCACTTGTATACGACGGCGTATACTTGAACAGCGAACCGTCCGCGTATGCGTCATCGAGTACAGAACGCACCGCAACATTGACGTTACGGGCCTGCGCGATATATTTCTTGTCCTCGGCCTTGTCGATATACCCCGTCAGCGCGGGTATGGCGATAGCGGCGAGGATCGCCAGGATCACAAGGACTACTATGACCTCGACAAGCGTGAAGCCTTTACGGCGACCTATGGCCACCCCTCCGCTTCGCGGCGCGCATCCGTGGGAGGAGACTATAAGTGAGTGGTCGCAGTTCCTCCTGTTCGCTAACCGTTTCTTTAGTATCATGTTCATATTGTTTTCCCTTCCTTTCTATCAACTATTGCTATTTATATGCGAGGTATCCTTGAGGATACCGACCGACTACTTGATTTGCGGCGTGAGCGGGATATAGGCCACCCCGGTGTCCTTTGGACACCACCCTCCGGGGGAGGGAAATTTTTTTTTCGCCATAGCAAGCGCATTGGCCATTCCCCTCCCTCGGAGGGGTGGCGCGAAGCGCCGGGGTGGTCAAGTGGAACAGGTTTAGATGGCAGGCGATATCAGGGGCGTGGCACGGAGCGGAGCGACGTGACGGGGTGGTCCATATGGAGAAATCTCGGCAGCGAGCGCGTGCCGGCGCACGCAAAAACGCGGGGCAGATAGTCCGCTCCGCGTAGGTATCAAAATCTATATTAATGTAGGAATTGGGAGACTCGGGTGAACCTAGATTCTCAGACCCCCCCCCTGGAAAATGCTGGATGTATAACGCGCTTCAAGAAGGATGTCCCCAACCCTTGATGTAACCTGTCGTCTGACCCCGTATCAAAAAATGTTATCGCTGCCTTAGTCATGTCATTTGGCGCGTCAGGCCGGTTTCCCTTTCTTCAACATCGCGCTTCGCGCGGCAGGGCTATCCTTCCCTTCGTATCGCGCTTCGCGTGGCACGGTTATCACCCGCGTGAGCAATCCATCCAAAACCTGATGCCTACTCATCACCACCATTCACACACGCGTTATCTCACGTGCGTGAATGTATTATATTATATCCTGATTGCAACTGTCAAGTATCCGCATCCGCAATATTTCTAATATTCTCGTCAGAATTCGCAAAATCAGACAAAGATAGGGGGAGGTTGCACTAAGGTTTTCAACTAATCAGGGTAAATCCGCGGGTATCATTTTTTGTAATTTCCTCAACTGTCGAAAACCCACATTATCAGCGCGTGAAGAACAGACATATCCATGTCCTGGCCCTATTCCACCTCCGGGAACGCTTCGATGGGTACGTCGCGATAGATATCGCCGTAGCCGTAGCCGGGGGGCAGGGAGAATGAGCCGCTGTCCACGTACTTCGCGCCGCTGCCTAGCGATACGCGGCCAAGGGCCTTGAAGCCGTTCGTCATGTCGTAGGCGTGGACCGAATCCGGCGCTACGACATAGAACACGTCTCCGATGAATATCCCGCGCAGGCCGAGGTACCATGACCCATTCCAACTATCGTCGCCGTAGTCCGTGCGCTCAAGCGTGACGTCCATCACGCGGCTGAAACCCTTGCCCTCGTCATAATTCAGTATGACGTACCTGTCGTCTGCGGGGAAGGCAACTATGCTCTTGCGCTCGTCCACGAGCACGGCCTTGTGGCCTGCCGCCGCATAGGTGTAGCTGAGGCCGTCCAGAATGAGCTTGTCCTTTATCGCTATGGCGATGAATATGTTGATACTTCTCCTTGCATTGGCATACTACAACAAAAAGATGTGATTGGCACCTACCACTTGCCATCACTCCGGTCAACAGATTGCGCTGACGACCAATATCTCCTTTTGTATTTTTAAGAGTATTGTTCTATCCCGTTTTTTCATACGATGCGCACCTGCTCTTCTATTTCGATGACTGCATCTTTGGGAACCGGCGCGTGAATCACGTCGACAGGAACGTTCAAAGCATCTTCCAGATGGTTTTTCAAGTCAATAATCCTGAGTATAGAGACATACGGTGTGGCAAATTCAACAAGCACGTCAAGGTCACTTTCGTCTGTAGCCTTGCCGCTTGCATATGACCCAAAATAAGATGCTTTCGTCAAAGCAAATCGGTCCTTAACCCCTGTGACAGCCTCCACAATTTGCCCATGTGTCAACATTGTCGCCTCCCTGTGATCACTATATCGCGCAATGGCATTGCATATTACTATTTTATCAATATACCGAATGAATTGCACGACATTTTGGATGGGCCAATTGCGCTGTAGGTATTTTGGCGAGTTCATCCCGCCCGCGCGCCGCTACTTTGTCTCGGGGAACGCTTCGATGGGGATGTCTCCGTAGATATCGCCGTAGCCGTAGCCGGGGGGGAGCGAGAAGGAACCGCTGTCCACGTACTTCGCGCCGCTGCCCAGCGATACGCTGCCCAGGGCCTTGAAGCCGTCTTTCATGTCGTAGGCGTGGATCGAGTCCGGGGCGATGACATAGAACACGTCGCCGATGAATATACCCCGGAGCCCGAGATACCATGACCCACTCCACTCATCGTCTGCGTAGTCCGGAGGCTCCAGAGTGACGTCCATCACTCGGCTGAACCCCTTGTCCTTGTCGTAATTCAGAATGACGTACTTGTCGTACGCCGGGAAGGCCACGATGCTCTTGCGCTCGTCCACGAGAACGGCCTTGTGGCCTGTCTCCGCATAGGTGTAGCTGAGGCCGTACAGGATGAGTTTGTCCTTCTCTGCCACGTCGTAGGGGTCGCTGTAGTCGAACATGGAAACCTTCAGGCCCTTCACCTCCCCCGTTTCCTCGTCGGCATCGGCACCGAGGCCGAACAGCAGGCCCTCGGAGTAGGGGTGCAGATATTCGGAGAACCCCGGTATCTTCAGCTTGCCCATGACCTTTGGGCGAGCGGGGTCGCTCAGATCCACGCTGAACAGCGGGTCCGTGAACAGCGGGCCCGTATTGCGGAAGGTCACGAAATACGCGACGTCGCCCATGTAGCGACAGGAATACACATGCTCGCTGGGCGCAAGATCCTCCACCTTGCCGAGGGGCTTCATATCCATGCCGAGCACGTACAGCCCGGTTGCAATCTCAACCTTGTAGCCATAACCCGATCCGCTCCACTCAAGATTTCCATATTTCTTTTCAATATTCTTAATTCGTTCGAGCTTCGCCCCATAGCTATTTGCGGCGAATCCGCCGGCATAGTATTCTTCGAAGTACCCCGTCCCTGAGCCGCTATCGCTCGGCGCGGGGGGCGATAGCGGCTCCGCGTACACATTTTCAGACTTCGTAGTGACGATACGGAGGGCCCCATCGTATTCGTCGAGCGAGAACTGGTCATCTGCCGTACCTGGCACGTAGGCCGAGGCTTCGGCCTTGACCCGGCCTTCCTTCATCGACAGCCGCGTGACGAGCGTGCGGTCACGTGCCTGGGATATGCGGTACCCGTACTCTTCCTTTTGCTCTCTTTCCGAACCTACCGCAGAGAGATAGAGATTGTCATGCGAGGCGTATACCGTATAGCTGCCGCCGAGCAGAGACTCGTGAGATACGAACACCGCCGCATCTGTGTCGATGCCGCTCACCACCGTATAGTTCATATCCGTCAGCTTGCCCGGCACGCGGACGTCGCCCGGCTCAGACGTGAGCTGCCTGCCGCCCTCCTCGAAAAGAGGGACGTAGGTGCGTGGGTCGTCTTTGTCTATCTTTGCGAAGTCAAAGTCGTGATACGTCGATATGAGATAGAGCTTGCCATCTATCATGCGGCTGTCCGCATAGTAGCCGCTCTGGCTCAGCGAGCCTTTCCTGCGCGGGTTTTCCCTGTCGGCCACGTCGTAGATGTCGACCGACGTGTCAATCGCCAAGCGGTCATCCGGATAGCGTATGCCGCCTTCCATGGAGGGGGAAGGCTCGCCGTCCTTGCCTTTCAGGTCGCCGTATCCCTGCCTGAGAAGGATGAGGGTGTCGCCTTCTATATACATCTTGAAATACACCTGGCTGCCGTCCTGCGGCTGGGGTATCTCAGAGAGCACTTCGGGGTCGCCTTCGTTCGCATCTGTGATGCATATGCTTTCGCTGTTCGCCGTGTAGATGTACCTGCCGTCGGTCTTTACAATGTCGGCTTCCTGCACGCCTTCGGTCTGCACGTTCGTACCTGAGAACTCGGGTATCGCAGCGTTATCCGCAGGAGCTGCGGCTTCCGCAGCGACGGAATTGTCTGCGGGCGCGCCGGCTTCAGCGGACGGCGCGGAAGCTGCCTCAGGCGCGGCGGCTTCCGCAGGGGCAGCATCCTCCACGGACGTTATGTCGTCGATGGCCGCTTGCGCTTTTTGGTCTGCTTGCGATCCTGACCCATCCCTGCTCAATACCATGTCGCTCCTGTATTCGGGGGTGGACGAAAGCGCATCGTATATGTCGCCATAGCTCAACTGCCGGGCGGGCAATGCGGCGGGCACGACCTCGCCCTTACTACCCCACCCGCCTGCGGCGAGGGCGCCGCCGGCACCCGTGGACGAAGAGCCATCAGAGCCCGCTGTGGGCTCATCCGGAGCCACGGCGGACTCCGCCACATCCACATCTGCGGCGCTCTGCCACGCTCCGCCCGTGAACGCCCCCGGCGAATACACAGTCGTCACAAGCAGTACGATCGCGACCGCCGCCGCGAGCGACGAGGACGCTATCCACATGTGCTTCCGTCTCCGGCCCCGGCTGCGTCCTTCGTCTGCCGCTCCTGACAGACGCCCGTACATCTCTCCCGCAGGCGGCACGAACGCGTCAAAATCTTCGTAAAAATCAAGCCTCGAAGGCTCATCCTCGACGAGCCTCTTCATCGCCTCCGCGAGAGACCCCTCAAAGCCTTGCGGCCCGCCCGGACCCATACTATTTTCATGGCCCATCTCTTTCATCCCACCATCCCCTACGTTCATTTTATCTTTCATCTCCAGACGCCTCCGCAAAATCCCTCAGTTTCATAGTTGCTCTGCGGGCCACCGACTTGACCGTGTTGTAGTTGCCTTTCGTCAGTTTCGCAATCTCCGAAAACCCCATGTCGTAGCTGTAGTGCAGGAGCAATATTCGCTGCTCCGCTTCAGATAGCCTACCGAGCAGCGCGGCTAGCTGCTCCGTGTCGGAGAGCGCCTCCGGGAACCCGTCCGCGGACTCGTCGACGATGTCCGGCGCGTCCTCCGCGTCAATGCCCGCATACTCCTGCGGCGCGTGCGCGCCTCTCCGACTGTAATATCTCACCGCCTCGTTCCGCGCGATGCTGTACAGCCACGACTTGGCTGCCCCGCGCTCCCTGAGGGTGTGTATATACCGAAAGACGTTCTCCCACGTATTCTGGAAGATGTCGTCCGTCGCATCCGCGTCGCGCCGCGCCTGCGTAAAGATGAATCTCTTGACAGAGGCTCCGTGCGCTTCATAAAGTTCTTTGAACAATTCTCGTGTGGTCTCCATACATGCAGTATACCATAATATATATTAGAGTCATCCAGAGCGTAAAAAGGTGCATCGCGGGCTATGGTAAAACTTAACAATATGGAAGATGATACGGTCATGCATCGTGCATGAACCGCATTTCGATAATTTTTTATCGTTTATCAATATAAAATTATTGACAAACAGTCAACAAGGTGCTATGCTTCCATTATGCGTATTTTTTATAAAATAAAAATGGCATAGTGGAAATTTCTCATTTTGAAAAAGCAAAGCATTATAGCCTATACCGCATATAGCCGGCGTGGGCGAAGTATCTGAATATTTGAAAGTGAAGCTGGCATGTGGGATTCAAAGAAGTCGGTAGTTCTGTCGATAGTGTGCACCAGGGTCATCATCGTGTTCGCCATTGCAGTAGCGGCGCTACTACCCTTCCTCATAGACCGCGGGTTCTTCTCTGGATCCGTATTTCGCATCAGCGATATCGTCGCGGGGAAGCTCATGCCTCTCTACTACGCACTCTGCGCCCCCGGACTCATCGCCCTGTTCCATGCCAACGCCCTGCTCATGGCCATACGGTCTGGCGATGTGTTCTCCGGCGCCAACGTCAGATACCTGCGCGTTATATCCTGGTGTTGCTTCACGGCGGCGGCCATCTTCGCGATAGGCGCGCGCGGTAGCCTGGCTTTGCTGCTCATAGCCGCGGCTGCGGCTTTTGCCGGGCTTATCATCAGGGTAGTCAAGAACGTCCTCGAAGCCGGAGTCGATCTCAAGGACGAGAACGACTACACTATATAGGTGGCGCTATGGGAATCACCGTGAACATAGACGTGATGATGGCAAAGCGCAAGATGCACGCCGGCGAGCTCGCCGAGAAGGTAGGCATCACTCCCGCCAATCTTTCGATACTGAAGAATAACAAGGCCAAGGCCATCCGTTTCTCTACGCTCGAAGCCGTCTGCCGCGAACTCGAATGCCAGCCCGGTGACATACTGTCCTTCGAAGACGACTGAACATGAAAGAGGTACAACATGAACGATGAGGCAAAAACGGAAGACGCATATGGGTCGGAAAGCGCCTTGAACGGAACCACCAACCCGTATTATGCCGCGGCCAGAGCCAAGGCGGAGTGGGATTTCACAAAGAAGGATACTACCTTCGCCTTTTTTGCCTTCGCTCTCGGCATGCTGTTCTGGGACTGGATACCGTCGCCGTGGTACGATACCGGTATTAGCGTGGCTCTGTTCTTCGCTGTAGCAGCTACAGTGACGGGCGTATACCTCCATTCCATCGGCTTCAGGCAGAACCGGCGCAGTCTGCCGGCGCTCACCATCCTTCTGGCGGGAGCACTGCCCTTCGCGTTATATGATGGCACCGCCATATTCCTGCTACTATTTTTATTTGAATTGGCTGTGTCCCTCATATGGATCATGAATACGTGCGGTCGAAGCGTCACAGAACGCCTGTCGGGCTATATTATAGTGGATGCCGTAAACCAGATGTTCGTAGTACCATTCGCAAACTTCGCCGGAGCTTTCAAGGCATTGACGCGGGGCGCGAAGGAGGGAAAGCGGAGCCGGCGTGGGCTGTATGCTTTCATCGGTATAGTATGCTCCGTCCCTGTCGTCACAACAGTCATCTCATTGCTCATATCAGCGGACAAGGGGTTTGCCGACCTCATGGGACACGTTTTCAAGGTTATCAATCCAGAGATGTTCGGACGCTATCTGATCGAATTGCTGATAGGCGCGCCGATAGCCTGTTATATCTACGGTAGCGCGTTCGGTAACGGCCACGGCAGATGCGCGGGTTGCCTGACCCGCGCCGGCGCAGATGAATCGCTCTCCCAGGCTCGCCGCATACCTCTCGCGGCAGTCAGGCCCGGCCTCGTTATACTTGCCGCCGTATACATCCTGTTCTTCATCGCCATGGGCACATATCTCTTTTCGGCTTTCTCAGGCGATCTGCCCGCTGGATATACGTACGCCGAGTACGCGCGGCGCGGATTTTTCGAGCTGTGTGGGGTGTCCGCGATCAACCTCGCGGTGATAATATTCGTCTACCTGTTTGCGAAGCGCAACGCGGGGGAAGACACGAAGGAAGCACGGGATAAAGATATGCCGCGCCTTCCTAAGTCTTTGCGGCTTTTCACAGCGTCAATCTCATGCATGACCATGCTCCTCCTGCTGACCGCAGCGAGCAAGATGCTGCTGTACGTGAACACATTCGGGCTGACGCGGATGCGCGTCTATACCCTGTGGTTCATGTTGCTCATGCTCTGCGTATTCACTATCGTCCTGCTGTGGCACATACGCCCGTTCAACGCGGGCAGGCCGATAGCAATCGCTTTCGCCGTACTCGTATTATGCCTATTCTTCGCGAACACGGATGGGCTCATCGCTAAGTACAATGTCGAGAGTTACGAGTCAGGGGCGCTCAAGACTGTGGACATAGAGATGTTGACATATATGTCAGATGCCACTGTTCCATATCTCGAACGCCTGAAAGATGATGCTCCTGATGATGAAGTGCGGACCGGCGCGCAGGCGGCGCTACGTGAGCGCGCAGGCGCCGAGACCTACTTGAAGGATACATACGGGTCTTCGTGGCGCGGCTGGAATCTCGAGTCGAGTCTCGCCGTCGCATCTGCGAGGTTTGGCACATAAAGGTTTTCATGATTGAAGTCAACAAGTGTTTTACCGCAGCGTGAACGTGAGCAGGACGGGATTGTGGTCGGAAGCTGTATAGTCCGTGTCAATGTTCTCGGCCGAGGCTTCCACATTGTCCGACACGACCCATCCATCGAGTATCGTCTCGTAGCTGACTCCCGGCATCCACGGTATGCTCGTGTCGCGACATGTGGCGATAATGTCCGCGTTATCCGCACCTACGAGTGAATAACCTTCGGGTAGCGCACCCTCCTTGAAAGGCTTCGCCCAGCCGGGTACCTCCATGCGACCCTTAAAGATGTCCACGCTACCGGGGAAGCACTGGTTCCAGTCGCCACCCGCGATGACCCAGTTGCCCTTACCCCTCTCTTCCTTCATGAACTTCGCGAGCGTTTCCATCTGCGCGCCGTGCATTTTTTCACCGGCGTCGTATGCCGAAAGATGCACGTTGACGAGCACGAGCTCGCCGCCCTCCCCTCCCGTGCCAGGCGCAGCCACGTCGCCGCCTGCATCCTCCGCGCCATCCGCGCCGGACACCGGGATGCGCATGACCGAAAAGCATCGGTCCAGATCGGACAGTCTGCCGAGAAACGATTCGTCCACGGGCAAGCTGCGTCGCTCTGCCGTACTCACAAAATACCGTCCGAATGTCGCGACGCCGGAATCCTTCACTTTCCCCATGGGGCGCGCGGGAGGCCAGAATAGATATCCCGTATGGAAGTTCGTCGCATAGGTATATGCCAGAAAGCCTCCGCCGTCCTCCCCGAAAGCAACGCCATGTAGCGCCCCGGCAATTTGCGCCATCTCGTCCACGCTGTAGCTGCGGTCCGCGCTTACATCCACCTCCTGGAAGATCGCAAAGTCGGGCCGCTGTCCGGCCGCCACATCCGCGGCCGCCGCGATGTTCTTCCTCACTTCGTCTTTGCTCGCAGCGCGACTCATCAAGCCTTTCACGTCGTCGCCTTCCAAGGTCTTGCTTTCACTCATGAAAAATGAAAAGTCATGGTCGTAAGCACCGAATCCGACATTGTATGTCAAAGCTCGGTATGGAACTCCCTTCTTGAGATTTGCGTCGCCGTCCGCGCGAAGCCGCTCCGGGCTAATCTCACCGTCATAGTCTCTGTAGCTGACGGGCAGTACCGTCATGTCAGCTATGCGCACGCTATTCATGTGCAAATAGATCAGATACCCTCCCGCTATAGCGGCTATGGTTATGATCACCGCTACGATCACGATTATAATCCTTCTAAGTACGAACAATTCGCTATCTCTCCCGCGAAGGCCGATCCTTTCTCACTCAAACACAGTTCAGTACTTCGATTCATCATCCTTCCATGACTCACCTTCTTCGGCCTCTTTACCCGTAGACGCCGCTTCATCTCCGGATCTAACATCCGAAATATCGGGAAGTTCCTGTAAAGGGTCCTCCACGTCATCGTCATAAGGCGCGGCAGACCCGCCTTCATTGTGCCCATCTTCCGCCCCATCGACGATTGATCTGCCTGACGGAGGCATGTATTCGTGTTCGGCTGAACCCTCCGCACTTCCGAACGCGTCGTATTCAAATGATGACGTACCTTCATCAACCTTGAATCTGCCCACGAGATCGAGTAGCGCGACCGTCTGCGAGTTCATCTGTTCCGTTGCCGCCGCGCTCTGCTCGGCCGTAGCGCTGTTCTGCTGCACCACATTGCTGAGCTGAGCGAAGCCTTCGTTGATCGCTTCGATGGATTCGTTCTGCTCGGCCGTCGAAGTAGCTATATTTTTCAGTATCCAGGTGTTCTCGCTGACGCTGTTCATGATCTTATTGAGATATTCGGAAGTATCCTTCACTATCTCTGACCCCATCGCTGACTTGTTCATCGTATCTGCGATGAGTTCATTCGTATCGTCGGCCGCGGACGCGCTTTTAGTAGCCAGGTTCCTGACCTCGTCCGCCACCACGGCGAACCCTCTGCCATGCTGCCCCGCGCGCGCCGCCTCAACGGCAGCGTTCAACGAGAGGATGTTCGTCTGGAAAGCGATGTCGTCTATAGCTTTCATGACTACACTGATAGACTGGCTGGCAGTGTTGATCTCGTCCATGGCCTGCATCATCTTGTCCATGCTGTCCCGTCCTTCTTCGGCGCTGCTCCATATTGCATTAGATATGTCAGACGCTTCTTTTGATCGCGTCGCATTGTCCTCGGCCTGACTTGAGACCTCCTTCAGTGTATGCATGAGGCCCTCCATGGTCGCCGACTGCTGCATCGTTGACTGCGCGAGCGACTGCGCTCCCTGAGAAATCTGCGAGATGCCCGTACTCAGCTGATCCGCTGAGATTCGAACCTCACGCGCCATGGCATTCAGATTGCGTATGAGGACATTGGTGACGTTCGCCAGCGTGTCATTCGCGGAGGCTGTAGGAGCCAATTTCGTCAGATCACCCGTAGCCGCGACTTCGAGCACCTCAACCTTGTCCAACATCCCGTCCATCATATTTGCGAAGTCGCGGGAGAGGCGCCCGATCTCGTCGGGGTACTTCCCGTCGTCACGAATCTCCTGTTTAAATTCATCCGTAAAGTTCATATCACCCGTTTCACCGACCTGCTCGACGACGTTAAGCACCTTCTCCAGCGGCAACATAACAGAACGTGATATCCTTCTTGCCAGCACGAGTGCCAGTATAATGCCGATAACGAGAACCGCGACTATTACGCACGATGTGAAGATAATGTGCTGCTGGCTGGCCCTTATGATCATCTCGTCGGAAGTGCCGCTCGAAAGCAGGTCGTTTCTGACCTTCTCCAGCAAGAACATGGACACTATGCCTATCGCGCCGACGATCACCGTGATGAACGTCATTATCGTGAACGAGAGAAGCATCCTACGCCTCAACCCCATTTTTCTCAAACTGTTCACATCACCCTCCTATAAAAACCCGCTATAACTCTATGCTTGACTATACGTGCTGAGAAAACGTTTCATCTTATCCGCTATCTTCCGAAGATCGCCCATCGAAGGCAGGTATACGATGCGGAAATGATCCGGTTCGGGCCAGTTGAATCCCTTTCCATGCGTCATCAGCACGTGATGTTCATGCAGGAAATCGAGCACAAACTTCTCGTCGTCACATATCCCAAAACGTCCCGTGTCTATACGAGGAAACAGATAAAACGCAGCCTGTGGCTTCGTAGAACTAAGCCCGGAGATATCGTTGACTGCCCTATAGATGAACTCCCTCTGCTCATACAATCTGCCGCCCGGCTGCAGGAGCGGTGCGGCCGAGTAGGCGTCGTCAAGCGCAATTTTGATGACGGACTGCGACGGCACATTCGCACAGAGCCTCATAGAAGCAAGCATGCGTATGCCCTCGATATAATCCGCGGCACGCCTCTTGTCGCCGGATATGACCATCCAGCCGCAACGGAAACCCGCGAGCATATGGGACTTGGAAAGGCCATTGAACGTTACAGTGAATACATCGGGAGCGAGAGCCGCACATGAAAAATGCACGGCACCGTCAAATAGCAACCTGTCGTATATTTCGTCCGCGAAAACGACCAGGCCATGTTCTCTCGCTATATCCATTATATCCGCGATGTTGTCCCTGGAATAGAGCGCCCCTGTAGGATTGTTCGGATTGATCACTACTATGGCTTTCGTGCGCGGCGTCACCTTGGCTTTGATGTCGGCTATATCGGGCATCCAGCCCGCGGCCTCGTCGCATACATATCCGCGCGCCATACCGCCACAGAGTGTCACCACGGACGTCCATAGAGGATAATCAGGAGTCGGAACGAGCACCTCGTCCCCAAACTCAATGAGAGCTTGCAGGGATATACTGATGAGCTCGCTCACCCCGTTGCCCGTGAATACGTCGCCGTAGCCCAGCCCTTCGATGCCCTTGGATGCGCTGTATGATTTGATCGCCTCTATGGCCTCCGGTATTCCGTACGAATCTGAATAGCCCTCCGAATCCCTGATACTGTCACGCATGGCACGTTCGACGGCCTCAGGAGCGTAAAACCCGAACGTAGGCGGATTACCTGTATTGAGGGCGATGATATCTATGCCCTCACGAGACATGCGAGCGGCTTCCTCCGCCACAGGCCCTCTGATGTCGTAACCTACACTGTCGAGCCTTTTTGTCTTTTTGATCTCTTTCATACTTTGAACCACAACGTCCGGCGACGCAAATCTCGCATGAAAGCCCATTCTTCAATTTTGTTTTTCATGCTTTTATTCTAACACATCTATGGGTGCAGGAAACCTATATTTAAGGAACCTCTAAAAGCCCCTGTTAATCCGCACTGCTGAGATCCCTCTCGCGCATCTCTGCACGGCGCACCTTACCGGAGATGGTCTTCGGCAGCGCCGATACGAATTCGATGATGCGCGGCCTCTTGTAGGCGGCGGCGTTGGCGCGGGCGAAGGCGAGCAGCTCTTTTTTCAGCTCGTCCGTGGGTTCGTAGCCTTCGCGGAGGATGATGCTGGCTTTGATGGCCTGGCCGCGCAGCGCGTCGGGGACGCCGGTGACGGCGCATTCGAGCACAGCCTGGTGCTGCTGTATGACGCTCTCAACCTCGAATGGGCCGATGCGGTAGCCTCCGGACTTGATGATGTCGTCCGCGCGCCCTATGAACCTGATGTAGCCGCCCTCGTCAATGCTGGCGAGGTCGCCCGTATGGTAGTAGCCGCCGCGCCACGCAAAGTCCGTCATGTCGGGGTTCATATAGTAGCCCATGAATACGCCCGGCTCGCCGGGTGACATATCTATGCAGATCTCGCCCTCGCAGGGCGGCGTTAGCAGCTTGCCGTCAGTATCCAGGAATACTATGCGGTAGAGGGGGTTCGCCTTGCCGAGGGACCCTGGGACGGGCTCGGTATAGGGGCTCGTCAGTACGACGGGGACCGTTTCGGTCTGACCGTAGCATTCGCGGATGCGCAGCCCTGTACGCTCCAGAAAGTCGAAGTAGACCGCGTCGTTCAGCGGTTCCCCCGCCGACGTCGCGTATTCGAGAGCCGAGAGGTCATAGCGGGTGAAGTCCGCGGTCAGAAGCACCTTGTACACGGTCGGAGGCGCACAGAACGAGGTGACCCTGTGCTTTTCGAGCATCTTCATGAGCTTCCGGACGACGAGCTTCTCGTGGTCGTAGATGAACACGGCCGCCCGGCACAGCCACTGGCCGAATAGCTTGCCCCATACCGCCTTGCCCCAGCCTGTATCGGAGAGGGTAAAATGTATGCTGCCCGGATGGAGGTTGTGCCAATACTTGGCGGTAACGATGTGCGCCAAGGGATAGGTGTGGTTGTGCACGACCATCTTGGGGTAGCCCGTCGTCCCTGACGTAAAGTACAGCATCATGGGGTCGTCGCCCTTCGTGACGCGCGGAAGCGGCGCGCCATCAAGATGGTCGTTGATGCCGCGGCCAAGCAGCCCCCATTCGTACTTCGCCTCATAATCGCCCTCGCTCTCGCCTATGCGTATGAGATGCCGTACTGAGGGCGACTGTGGCTGAGCCTCCTCGATGATACGCAGAAGCTTGTCGTCGTCTGTGGAGATGATGGCGCTGACGGCCGCGGATTTGTTGCGGTAGGCCACATCGTCCGCAATCAGGTGGTGCGTAGCGGGTATGGCGATGGCCCCTATCTTGATGAGCGCGACGATGACGAACCAGAAGTGTATCTTACGCTTGAGTATCAGCATCACGCGGTCGCCCTTGCCTATGCCGAGCGAGCGGAGATACCTCGCCGCACCGTCGGAATATATCTGCATATCCCTGAACGTATAGCGCCTCTCCCCTCCGTCGTCACTGTCCCATATCGCTGCTACGCGGTCTGGTTCGCTGACCGCCAGCGCATCTACGCAGTCAAAGCCAAAATTGAAATTCTCCGGAATATCGAGCCTGAAATTGGCCTTGAAATCCGCAAAATCCGCAAAGTCCCTATGTTCAAATATACTAGCCTTCATCTATTCCCTTTCAGCAACCATCTGCGGAATGCAAATCAAGCGCGCGGCTCACGCATCCCGCTTCACCTATAACTGCGTCCCGTCGTCCTCATAGAGGCGCGACAGGTCTATGTCAAATTTCTTCACAAGCAAATTTTTATAAAAATTGATCGCCGTGAGCGAGCCGAGGATGAATGCCATAAGGACGCCAACCAATATGGCGGCGAGGCCCTGCGACGAATCGCCCATCGAAGATATGAGCCCGAAGGCCCCGGAGCCGACGCCCCTGCCGACGACAATAGCTATGATGAGCACGACGATGAACGTCCCGAACGACCAGGTGCGGGACGACTTGTATTCATGGACGGCAGATCTTGCATGGATGATCGCGTAAATGATGAAGAAGCTCAGCGCGTATATAGCCCACGGGATGATGTAAGCGGCTGCCGGCATCTTCGGGCTCAGCAGATGCGCCGCAAGCATACAGAGGCCGATAACAAGCCCTGTGATCTCAAACAGCAGGCATGCCTGAGAGAAATACGTATTCTTCACCGCATCCTTCTTCATCTGCGAAATCCAGAACGCGAAAAGGAGCCCGCTGAGCGCGAAGGCCGCCTGCACGAACGCCAGTATCTCGCTGATCAGCTCGCCGTCCGAACGCCCCACCACATATTCGATGGCCGCGATGACGAGCCCGACAATGGCGATGGAATAGAGGTTGAACGTATTGAACACCTTGCTCTGCTTGGCATTATAGGCAAAGACATATTGCTCCGCCCTTTCCTTTGAATTGATTTCCGACATTTTGATACTCCTATCTGCCCGCGGCCCCGCGCAGGCCCCCTTCCATGAGGGTATCGACATCCAATCGCCAATCCCCATGACTGACAAACAAAAATCGTCGTCAATCATTATATCAGAATGCAGGCTTGGTATGAGCTTTTATTTTGCGTTGACAAAATATATCGTCTGCCGAGCGTTGTAAAATTTTATGGTAAAATAAAAAGACTTTAACCGGTGTGGTCCCTACCGTAAAGCGGCCTGCCCGAGCGACGGTTTTATTTATCTGTTTCTATAATAGAGGAGGAAAGAGGCGAAACGTGAATAATGTTATCTGGACAATAGGCGCTTTTGTAGCTTACATCGCGGTGATGATCACTATAGGCGCAAAATTCTACGGGAAGAACGAAACGCTGTCCGACTACTTTCTCGGCGGGCGCACGCTCAACGCGTGGGTCGCGGCGCTGTCGGCGCAGGCGTCCGATATGTCGGGGTGGCTGCTCATGGGGCTGCCGGGGGCGGTGTACGCGCTCGGCACGGGCCAACTGTGGATCGCGGTAGGTCTCGCGGTCGGCACGGCGCTGAACTGGATATTCGTCGCGAAGAGGCTCCGGCGGTACACGATAGTGTCCGGCGACTCCATCACGATACCGGAATATCTCGAAAACCGCTTCCACGACAAGTCGAAGGTGCTGCGCATAGCCGCGGCGGTGTTTATCGCGATATTCTTCGCCGTCTATACGGCCTCGGCCTTCGTCGCGGGCGCGACGCTGTTCGAGCAGATATTCGGGCTCGAATACAATCTGTCCCTGCTTATCGGCGTGGCCGTCATACTCGTCTACGTATTCCTCGGGGGTTTCCATGCCGTGTGTTGGACGGACCTCATACAGGGCCTGCTCATGCTCGCGGCCATACTGCTCGTGCCGATCATCGCATTCGCCGCGCTAGGCGACACGGGCGGGCTGCCCGCCGGGTTCACAGACATACTCGGCGACGGGTCGGGCGGCACACAGTCTGCCGTCTCTATCATCTCGCAGCTCGCGTGGGGGCTCGGCTACTTCGGCATGCCGCACATACTCGTGAGGTTCATGGCTATAAAAAGCGACGCGACCGTGAAGCGCTCGGCGACCATCGCCATCATCTGGGTCGTCGTCTCCCTGACGATGGCCATAGTCACAGGAGTCGTGGGCAAGATGGTGATAGCAAACCTCGAGAATCCCGAGACGGTGTTTATCTCACTCATACAGCGCGTGTTCATGGACGAAGGAGCGATCGTGCCCGTACCCATCATCGGAGGCTTGTTCCTGTGCGGCATACTCGCGGCCATCATGTCCACCGCAGACTCGCAACTGCTCGTCACGGCCTCGTCCTTCACGAGCGACATCTACAAGAACAAGCTGAACAGGAACGCTAGCGACAGGCATCTGATCTGGGTCAGCAGGCTTTCGGTCGTCGCCATAGCGGCCATCGCGTTCATCATCGCCATGGACAAGAACTCGTCCGTCATGGACCTCGTGTCGAACGCGTGGGCCGGGTTCGGCGCCACCTTCGGCGCGCTCATCCTGCTCTCGCTCTACTGGCGCAGGGTGAACAGAGCCGGCGCTTTTGCGGGCGTGCTCGCGGGCGGCCTGACCGTCATAGTCTGGGACTACATACCTTTCGGGGGTTCGACGATCGGCGCGGCTACAGGGCTGTATTCGCTCGCCATCGGCTTCGCAGTCTCGCTTGCGGCCATCGTCATAGCGAGCGTGGCGACGGCGGCGCCGGACAGCAAGATCATGGACGAGTTCGAGCGCATGGTGGATTACAGGGAAACGGGCAGCGCATAGTACAGGATGCCGAGCCTACCCGAGCGCGACGTCAAGGACCATCATGACGAGAAAACCGCCGAGGACGCCGAGTGTGCCTATGTTTGAGTGCTCCCCCAGATGCGCCGCAGGTATGATCTCCTCGACGACGACGTAGATCATCGCGCCGGCCGCAAATGCTAGCAGCCACGGCATGGCGGGCGCGATGAAGGCGGAGAGCAGCACTGTCAGTATGCCGAACAGCGGCTCGACCGCGCCCGAAGCGCAACCCAGCCCGAAGGCTCTGGCCGGACGTGCGCCCTCCCCGAGCAGGGGCAGCGATATGGCCGCGCCTTCCGGGAAATTCTGAATGCCGATGCCGACGGCGAGAGCTATCGCTGAGCCGAGCAATGCGGGGTTCTC
>JAISLZ010000056.1 GCA_031277015.1 Eubacteriales Family XIII. Incertae Sedis bacterium
CTTCCTGATGCTTGATCTCAGACCTGACCTTGCGCGTCTGCTTCTGGTGCTTCGTCTGCATGTTGACACCTTCGACGATAACGGCTTGCTTGTCCGGATACACCTTCAGCACCTTGCCGTGTTTACCCTTTTCCTTGCCCGTTATCACCATCACGGTGTCGTCTTTTCTTATCTTCATCTTGTGCGCCTCCTCAAAGCACTTCCGGGGCGAGCGACACGATCTTCATGAAACCTCTCTCGCGAAGCTCCCTCGCAACGGGCCCGAAGATGCGCGTCCCCACGGGAGTCTTGTCCTCCCTGATAATGACGCCCGCGTTCTGGTCGAACTTCACGTAGCTACCGTCGCCACGCCGCGTACCTGTCCGCGTGCGGACGATGACGGCCTTGACGACTTCGCTTTTCTTTACAACTCCACCCGGGGTGGCGTCCTTGACCGCACAGACGACGATGTCGCCGATGTTTGCGTAACGGCGGCTTGTGCCTCCTAGTATGCGGATGACAAGTAGCTCCTTGGCGCCCGAGTTGTCGGCGACCTTGATCCTTGTTTCGTTCTGTATCACCTGCGCCTCCTCACTTCACCTTTTCTAAGACGTTCACGAGCCGCCATCTCTTATCCTTGGACAGTGGGCGCGTCTCCATGATCCGCACCTTATCGCCGATGTTGCACTCGTTCTTCTCATCGTGAGCCTTGAACTTCTTTGTCCGCTTGACGGCCTTGCCGTAAAGGGAATGCCTGACGAAATCCTCGACTGCGACGGTGATGGTCTTGTCCATCCTGTCGCTCACGACGACGCCGACCCTGGTCTTTCTTAAATTGCGGTCGCTTGCCACAGCGTTCTCCTTCCTTTATCTACAGTATCAGGCTCCGAGCCGCTCCGCGGCCAGCTCCTTCTCTCTCATGACGGTCTTGATCCTCGCAATGTCGCGCCTTACCTCACGCATCTTGACTGGGTTCTCTAGCTGTCCGGTGACGTGCTGGAACCTCAGGTTGAACAGTTCCGTCTTGACCTTGACGAGCTCATTCTCGAGCTCTATGTCGGTCATCTGTCTTATTTTTTCCAAATTCATTCGCTTTACCACCTCGTATAAAGGAAACACCGGTTGGTGCCGCGGGCCGCCGGTGCTGTATGCGCATCGGCCCGGCAATGCGGTCAGTCGCTGTTTCTTATGAGCTCCTCGCCTTTGGCGACGAACTTTGACCTGATCGGCAGCTTGTGCGACGCAAGGCGCATGGCCTCCCTCGCCTGGCTCTCCGTGACCCCGTCGATCTCGAACATGACGCGCCCCGGCTTGACGACGGCAACCCAGAACTCTGGCGCTCCCTTCCCGGAACCCATCCTAACCTCGGCTGGCTTCTTCGTGACGGGCTTGTGCGGGAATATTTTTATGAATACCTTGCCACCCCTCCTGATGGAACGGGTCATCGCGATACGGGCCGCCTCTATCTGATTGGACTTAATCCAGCCGGGCTCCAGAGCTACGAGGCCGTAGCTCCCATAAGTGACCGTATTGCCCTTGGTAGCGACGCCTTTCATGCGGCCCCTGTGAACTCTACGACGCTTTACTCTCTTTGGCATCAACATGCTATGCTTCACCCCCTTTGCTTGCGGGCGCTGTATCTGTGGCTTCGGATCCGCCATCCGTAGCAGACTCGCTGGCGGCCGCGGCCTTTGCGTCGGCGGCCTTACGGGCCTCCTCAGCCGGATCGTACTTGGGCTTGATGCGCTTGCGCGGGTTGACGGCCCTCGCTACGGCCGGCCCATCGTCTCTGCGGCCCCTGCCGCCCTCACGGCGGTCTCTGCGCGGACGGTCACCGTCACGCTCGCCGCCCCTGCGGCCTCTGCGACCGTCTCCCCTTCCCCGATCGCCCTTGACGTCAGGGATGGGACTCATGAGACCCTTTTCGAGGCGCTCGCCAAGGTTGATCCACACCTTGACTCCTATCTTGCCATAGGTGGTATCGGCTTCAGCAAACCCGTAGTCGATATTGGCTCTGAGCGTATGGAGCGGTACGTTGCCTTCGTTGTATTTCTCACTGCGAGCGATCTCGGCACCGCCGAGCCTGCCCGACACAAGAACCTTGACGCCCTTTGCGTTCGCTTTCATGGTGCGCCCTATAGCCTGCTTCATAGCTCTCCGAAAAGATACTCTTTTTTCGAGAGCCTGCGCTATGCTCTCAGCCGTAAGCTGAGCGTCGAGCTCCGAACGGCGCACCTCAACGATATAGACGTGAACCGTCTTTTTCGTGAGCTTTTCAAGCGCGGCTTTCAACTCCTGCGTACCTTCACCAGAACGCCCGAGGATGATACCGGGCTTGTCCGTGAGGACCGTGACCTTGATCTGGTCCATGGCCGCCCTCTCAATGACGGTCTTAGATATACCCGCGGCATAGAGCTTTTTCTTGATGAAGCGTCTGATCTCGTTGTCCTCGATCAGATAGTTGGCAAACTCTTTTTTGCCCGCATACCATTTGGAATCCCAGTCGCTGATGATACCGACCCTGAGGCCGTGGGGGCTTACTTTCTGACCCATACTATTGTCCCGCCTCCTTTTCTGTAGACGATTTTTCCTTCAGCACCACTCCTATGTGGCTACTTCTTTTCAGTATCATCGACGCTCTACCCTGCGCTCCGGGACGCCATCTTTTCATCGTCGGCCCGTAGTGCGCGTATACCTCGGCCACGTAGAGGTCGTCGCGGTCAAGCTCGAAGTTGTTCTCGGCGTTCGCCGCAGCCGACTGCACGACTTTCTCGAGCTCCTCGCTGCCCCTGCCTGGCGTGAACTTCAGTATGGTCAGCGCCTCATTGAGGCCCTTGCCACGAATCAGGTTCGTGACCGGCTTAAGCTTGATCGGAGACATCCTGACATATTTTGCTATTGCTCTTGCTTCCATATTATACAGTCATCCCCTTCCTACGCTCCAGATGCCGGAGCCGCGTCAGCTGCTGGCGCGGATCCCGCGGCAGGCGCCGCGCTTCCTCCGTCGCCTCCGGACGAGGCCACTGATGCCCCGGCGGCCATAGCGCCAGCGCCGGAGGTCTTCTTCACTCTGGCGCTCCTGTCCGAACCGTGCCCTCTGTATGTTCTTGTGGGTGCAAACTCACCGAGCCTGTGCCCGACCATATCCTCCGTGATGTACACGGGAACATGCCTGCGACCATCGTGCACCGCTATCGTATGCCCTACCATCTGTGGGAATATAGTCGACGGTCTCGACCAGGTCCTGAGCACCTGCTTCCGGTTGGCCGCGTTGAGCGCGTCGATGGCCTTCAGCAATTTTTTATCCGCAAAGGGACCTTTTTTTACCGATCTACCCATAGTGCCTGCTCCTTATCTGTTACTTCTCACCGCGTTTCTTCACGATATACCTGTCAGAATGCTTGTGTTTCTTCCTCGTCTTGTAACCGAGGGTGGGCTTGCCCCACGGGGTCACTGGACCTACGCGTCCTATACCGGCCTTGCCCTCGCCGCCGCCGTGCGGATGGTCGTTCGGGTTCATGACCGAGCCTCTGACCGTGGGTCTGATGCCCATATGGCGCTTGCGGCCCGCCTTGCCTATCTTGATCTGCTCATGCTCGAGGTTACCGACCTCACCTATCGTCGCGCGGCACTCTATGCGCACTTTGCGAACCTCTCCCGAGGGCAGGCGCACCTGCGCAAAGACGCCTTCCTTGGCCATGAGCTGAGCGCTACCGCCCGCCGAACGAACCATCTGCGCACCCTTGCCGGGCTTCAACTCTATATTGTGGATGACCGTTCCGACAGGTATACTGCCTAGGGGCATGGCGTTACCGGGCTTGATATCCGAGCCCGGGCCCGAATACAGAACATCTCCGACCTGTACCTTGTTCGGTGCGATAATGTAGCGCTTCTCCCCATCGGCGTATATGATGAGTGCGATGTTGGCGCTACGCCCCGGGTCGTACTCTATCGTCGCTACGCGTCCGGGAATGTTGTCCTTGTCACGCTTGAAATCGATCACGCGATACCTCAGCCTGTAACCGCCTCCCCTGTGGCGCACCGTGATCTTACCGCGGGAGTTGCGTCCCGAATGCTTCTTGAGCGTCTCCGTCAGCGACTTCTCGGGCTTGACGATCGTGATCTCCTCAAAGGTCGATACAGTCATGCCCCTGAGCCCCGGAGTCGTCGGATTGTATTTTTTGATACCCATGCCTCTGGCTCCTTTCTACAGGCTCTGGAAGAACTCGATCTCCTTGCTACCTTCGGCAAGGGTCACGATAGCTTTCTTGAACGATGGCCTGCGCCCTACGTTCCTGCCCATTCTTTTGAGTTTGCCCCTGTAATTCATGACATTGACCTTGGCTATGTCTATATCAAAAATCTCCTCAAGGGCTTTTTTAATCTCTGTCTTACCCGCGTCCCTCGCCACATGGAACGTATATTTCCTGTGTTCGGCGCCGGACATGCTCTTTTCAGAGATGACAGGCTTTACTATGACGTCATAAGGCGATCTCATGATGAATACACCTCCTCAATCTTCTTCACAGCATCCTTTGTCACGATGAAACTGATGTGGTTCAGGATGTCATACACGTTCAACGACCCCGTATGAGTGATCTCAACTCCGGGAATATTGGATGCGGAACGGACGACATTCTCGTCCTTGCCTGCCGTCACGATGAGCGCCTTCTTCTCCGCATTCACCCCCGAGAGGAAGGCGATCATGTCCTTCGTCTTAGGCGTTTCGAACGAAAGGCCCTCCACCACGATAATCTCGTCGTCCTTGACCTTCGCGGAGAGAACCGACTTGAGGGCGAGCCTCTTTACCTTCTTGGGAATCTTGTAACTGTAATCCCTAGGTTTAGGAGCGAATACGATGCCTCCACCCACGTGGTTTGGGGCTACCCTGGAACCCTGGCGCGCACGGCCCGTACCTTTCTGGCGGAAGGGCTTCTTGCCACCTCCACGGACCTCCGAACGCGTCTTGGCGGACTGTGTGCCCTGCCGCCTGTTGGCGAGGTGGTTCTTGACCGCCTCGTATACGGCATACTCGTTCGGCTCAATGCCGAAGACCTCGTCGTTCAGCGTCATATCGCCGGCCGGGCTACCGTCCTGTTTGAATACTTTCACCTTAGCCATGATGCATGCCCCTCGCTTTCCTTATTCCGAAGTCTCGGCCGGAACTGCGGCCTCACGTTCAATAGCCTCCGCAGGCGCGGGGGCTTCTTTCTTGACCGCGTAACGAATCTTGAGCAGACCGCCGCGCCTTCCCGGCGCAGCTCCCTTCACGAGCATGGCGTTGCGCTCGGGGACTATACCGACGAGCTCGAGATTCTGCACCGTGACGGTCTCCCGTCCCATGCGACCCGGGCCCGCGTTGCCCTTGAACACGCGTGACGGATACGTACCAGCCGCGAGCGCGCCCGCGAGCCTCTTGTGCTTGGAACCATGCGTCATCGGACCTCGGTGATGGCCATGGCGCTTGATATTGCCCTGCGTACCTTTGCCCTTGGAGACACCCGTCACGTCCAGGTAACTACCGACCGCGAAGTCCTCTACGGTGATAACCTGCCCAGCCTCGTAGGACTCACCCTCGCCGAGCCTGATCTCCGTCAAATGCTTTTTAAGCGGTACGCCCCATCTCTCAAAATGCCCCTTGGCGGGTTTGTTGGCCCTGCTGTCCTTCAGGTCGCCAAAGCCGATCTGCACGGCGCTGTAACCATCGTTCTCGACAGTCTTGACCTGCGTCACAGTGACGGGGCCGGCTTCGATGACCGTGACGGGGACTAGATTGCCGTCCTCGGTGAATATCTGCGTCATGCCCACTTTCTTTCCTAATATCGTCGTTGCCATTTTCTCCAATGACCTCCTACAACTTGATCTCTATGTCCACTCCCGCAGCGAGGTCGAGCTTCATGAGCGAATCGACGGTCTTGGTCGTCGTCTGGCTTATGATGATGAGCCTCTTGTGGGTGCGTTGCTCGAACTGCTCGCGACTATCCTTGTACTTGTGGACAGCGCGCAGAATAGTAACGACTTCCTTCTCCGTGGGGAGTGGAATGGGACCGGAGACCTTCGCACCGTTCTTCTTCGCCGTTTCCACAATATCCGACGCGGCCTTATCGAGGATCTCAGGCTCGTAAGCCTTCAACCTGATCCTGATCTTCTGTTGCTCTGCCATGTTCCGCTTCCGCCTCCTTATGTATCAGCCGTTGATCCTCAGCATCTATGCGATGTTGATTTTTCAACTCTTACACGACATAATCAGGCTCGCGAAAAATCGCGAGCCTGATTATTATATAGCAGGGCTACGGGCGTTGCAAGCGATTTTTTCGGGGTTTTTGAGTTTTTTTGGGCTGATGCGCAAATTTAACGTTGAAAATAGCGGCTATTTCAATATATTGTATGCACACGCCCCCGCGCGTCAAACGCCACTCACTCAACTATGACATAGACCAGCGTCTGATTGATGACCTTCCACGCCACCTCTCCGTAGGTGACGGGGCCGTACAGACCGCCGATGTCCTTACCCTGCATCCTTCCGTAAAGGAAGTTGAGGATGCAGTTGCACGCAAATACGTAGTTCTTGTGATCTATGGGCGCGAGCTTCGCCTGGAAAGCGGACTCGTAATCCGCGACATCCTTCGCGAAGCGGTATGCGACGCCGGCCTTGACGGGCGCGTAAAGATGTACGGTTTTCGTGGTGATTTCCTTGAATGAGATGCTGACGTCCGCCCCCGAATAGTCACCTACGAGAGGAAGGTTGGTGTTGACGTTCATCTCACGTAGATAACCCGCAAAGTTGACCTCCTCTCCGTCCACGAAACAGCTATCCACATCAAGGCTGTTCTCCTTGAACGTGATGACGGGACTGTCCGTGTCCGGCTCAAAGATGTTGATCGTGCCAATCCTGGCGTTCCTGCCTTCGGGTAGACGTATGTGCAGGGCTACAGCGTCGGTCTCGCTGACCTTGCCTTCCACTCCGTTGGCCGACACGGCTACCTGCCTGTCTGACATGATGTTGTAACCGGCTATCCACCCGCAGATGGGGCTCGTGAACAGGCCCTCGAACTCGTCTGAATCCAGGGCATACTTGGTGTGAACTCTGCTGTTAAACGGAAGGATGACGATCGTGAATCCCCTGTCGTAGGCATCGGCCGCGATATTCTCTATGGTATCGGCGCTGTAGGATGAGACCTTGTATTCATCGAAGGGAATCGATGTGACATTCAGGAGCTGATCTGTGACGGCACCGCCATCCTCTGTCAGGAAATATTCGGTGGAACCGCCTATCCAGTTGCCCTTAGGCAAGCGAAGCAACAGTTTCTCGGAACCCGCTATGTGCAGGAGCGCCCCTGACTCAATCTCCTTCGTCGTCTGTTCAAGCGTAAGTTGCATGATCCGCCTCACTTCCTTCGTTGCGGCAAGCCGCATTTCATTTTAAAAAATAAAAGTCCCTACAGACTGGTGATCCACTCGTAGTCGTCCTTCATGATGCTTTCGTACTTATCGAAGAAGGTGTTGAGCTCCTTCGTATAAGCGGTCACAACTTCATCAGATGGATTGGCTACATACTTCGTCTTGAACCTGTTCAGCGCGAAATTCATCGCCAGCTGCTTGAGCTGAATAGGCCCATCGTATTCGAGCAACTTCTTCGTCTGCGCATCGGAGATAGTCATGGTCAAATCCCTCCCGATCAATCATCCCTGTTGTGATATTTTATAATCAGAATCACGCTACGTCAATGGTCAATTTCATGACTTACGACCGACACCGCGACCGCGCCGGCTGGAATCCGCCTCGTTGGGCATATCGCTACGGCTACTGTAATCGTAGCCGCCTATCTCACCGACACCCTTCAATATGTAGGTGGGAGAATACGGGAACATTTTCATGTCCTTCCTTCGAGTGACGCCGGTCATGACAAGAACAGTATCAATGCCCGTCTCGATGCCCGCTATGATGTCCGTATCCATGCGATCTCCCACCATCACAGCGTCCTCCGAATGGACGCCTAACATGCGTAGCCCCGTACGCATCATGAGGGGGTTGGGCTTGCCTACATAGTAAGCGGTACGCTTCGTCGCTATCTCTATGGGTGCGACGTATGCCTTACAAGCCGGCACTATACCTTCCTCGGAGGGGCCCGTCGTATCAGGGTTCGTAGCGATAAGCTTTGCCCCGCCGAACACGAGGGTCGTAGCGCGGACTATGGTGTCGTAGTTGTACGAGCGCGTCTCACCGATGACGACATAGTCGGGGTTGACATCGTTGTGCGAGATGCCCACATCATAAAACGCATTCTGAAGGCCGGACGCCCCCACGATATACGCGGTGCATCCAGGCGACTGCTTGGAGAGAAATTTGGCGGTCGCGAGTGCGCTCGTATAGAAATGTTCCTCCGATACGTCCAGTCCCATGCGCTGTAGCCTCTGCCTCAACTCGAGAGGGGACCGCTCGCTGGAATTGGTCAGAAAAAGGAAGGACTTGCCGTTGCTCTCAAGCCAATCGACGAACTCCCGAACTCCCGGCAATAGTATTTCGCCATGATATATCACGCCGTCCATATCGCACATAAAGCCCTTTTTCTCGCGGATGGCTTCGATGGTCTCCGCTCCATTTTTCACGTTTCTTTCCATGTGTATAGTATATCACACTTGCAGGTACGGGTTTCTTGAATTTGCGCATGTGATGAAGATATAATTGTTATGCATTGTATTTGACATGTCGTATATATAAACAAGAAAGAGAGAAGGAGATTTTACCATGATTGTAACTACAACACCTACTGTTGAAGGGCACAGGATTACGGAGTACAAAGGGATCGTCGTCGGCGAGGTCATCAGTGGCGTGGATGTTGTCAAGGACATCGCCGCCGGATTCACCAATTTCTTTGGGGGCCGCTCCGGGAGCTATGAAGACGAGCTGATCAAGGCCCGGGACGCGGCGATCGGCGAGATGATTGCGAGGGCGCAGCATTGGGGCGCCAATGCCGTCGTAGGCGTAGACCTCGACTATGAGGTCCTCGGCTCGGGCAACAATATGCTGATGGTGACCGTGAGTGGAACGGCTGTCGTCATAGAAGAATAACCCTAGGGAGAATCAAACTCAAATAGCCAATCCATCATTCTTTATCATCCTAACCGTACCCTGACCTCCCCGGAGTTCAGCGCTTCGTGGCGGCCGTCCGCGTAGCGCACGAGCAGACTGCCGTCATCCGCGATCTCCTCAGCCACCGCCGAAGCCTCGCCGCCGCCTGACTTCACGACAATGACCTCACTGCCGATGATGAAAGACCGCCGGCGATAGTCACTTACCGGCGACACGCCGAGCGCCAGGCTATCGTACCCACAGGCCACGCGCTTTATCAGATCTGCGGCGAACCGGCAACGCAACTGCGGCGCTATGCGGACCGAACCCGCCGTCTCCCGTATTCCCTCGGGGAAGGCACGCGGCGGTACATTGATGTTTACCCCTATACCGAGCACTACGCAAAGTCCGCTGCCAGCCACCGAAACGGCCTCGGCCAGAATCCCGCAAACCTTACGTCCGCCCATATAGATGTCGTTGACCCATTTGATACGCGGCTCGCCATCCGCCATCGTTTCGATCGTCTCGCACACAGCCACAGCGGCCATGACCGTGATGAGCGGCGTACTTGTAGCCTTCGCGATTGGTTTCAGAATAAAACTAACATAGATGCTGTCGGCTGCCGGCGACGCGAAGCTCCTGCCCATACGTCCGTATCCGGCGGTCTGCTCGTCCGCCATGATGACCGTGCCGTAGGGGATCGCGCCGTCAAGGCGCCCCGCGACAATCATACGCCGTGCCTCGTCGTTTGTGGAGTCCAGGGAATCGCGTATGACGAGCTCACATGAAAGCCCATCCAAATACCGCCGGACGCCATCCGTGGATAGCGTCCGACCTTCATTCGTACATGCCGGCGCAGGCCCGGCTGGCGGTATTGCGATGTCGGAATCTCGGCTCATCGTGTCAATTTTAACACATATGTCCCATCTAAAGCCGATACGTTTTACGTCTCGCCTCTTACCCGTTCCGCCTGTACCCGCGTTTTCTGTCTCAGCCTCGAGCGATTGCCGCGCCGAAAGCCTCGCACTCATCGGCCGACGCGCCCTCCGGCGCCTCATTTACTATCAGGCTCTCCGCTTTGAGCGAAGCCCCTGCGGATGTCATGCGGCTCGTCCAATCACGCATCCACTCTCCGTCACCCCAGCCGTACGAGCCGAACAGCGCAAGATTCTTGCCCGCGACCTTTCCCTCAATCGACGCGATATAAGGCTCGAACTCGCCTTCCTCCAGCACCTCCGCGCCCATCGAAGGGCATCCCAAGCATAGAACATCGCATTCCAGATCAGCGTCCGTCGCCTTTGACACATCCTTCACTGCGACCTCGGCGCCTGCCCCCTCCGCGCCCTTCTGTATCAGCTTCGCCATCACCTCAGTATTGCCCGTGCCGCTCCAATAGATGATGTTGATTTTCATGACCATACCTACCTTTCCTTGCTTTGTACACCAATTAACTACATTAATTTATACGATAACCATATGAACAGATACCCAAGCGAGTTTCACGACTGCTCTTTTATGTCCAGATACATCGAAACCAGCCTGTCGGCCTCATCGCTTTTTGCGCGATCAATCTTCGCGCATATAGCGCGTGCCGCGTCCGGCTCGAAGTAGACCTTCCAGTGTGTCCTGCACGCATAGTTCTTTCCATCGTTCTCGATGAACGCCGCGACATCCTCCGGAGGGTAGCCGAGGAAGATTCCGATCTCATGTGGGAATTCGGAGCCGAAGCCCGCGCAATACGAAGCGTAACGTCCCGTCAGCGTAGGAATGAGATGAGTTTCTGTCAGCCTCGCCTTCATATCCTTCGCCGCTGTGTCATACCCCAGCGCCTCTTCCGGCACGAAATACCCGCGGCTACGCAGGATAGCCGCCGCCTTAGGGATCGTCAGCGCGTACGCTAGCGTCTCTACCCTGTACGGCAGGAGGACGAACGTGCCGTTCCCAATGACTAACGTCTCGCAGCAGATTCCCATTGTCTCAAGCAACTCCTCCCTCGACTTCATCCATGGATCAAAGCAACATATGCCCACCGTCAACAGGGCCGCCGGCCTGTAGCCGCAGATGACGGGCGCTGCCGCGTACCTGAACAGCATCATCAGACGTTCGCGGCGTCCAAGCGTTCGGATCATATTGTGAAATTCGTGATTGCTCATCTGTGAACACGCCTTTCTGTGCGCGGTGCCATAGTTGCGGCCGTATGCCATTCAACGCTGGCCCGACGGAATTAGCCAAAGCTAACTCACAAGGGAAACGATGTCGTTAGCTGAAGCTAACGCACACTATTCTATAACCCTATCCCGGATATGTCAAGGCTTCTTTGCGGAATTTTTTGTTGCCATTATGTTGGGTCATAAAAGAGTCAACGGACCTTAATGAAACCCCGCCTTATCTTCTTCGTAGTGGTCTTGTCGAAGGGGGCGCTGCGCAGGAAGGTGCGGAGGACGCGCATATGGGGCGGCATCGATTCATTTACCCGGTCCACCTCGCGCTCTATTATCTTGCGGACATCATCATCGCAGGCCTCGCCGAAATCGCGACGTATGGCGTCTATATCAGGGAATATTTCCGCAGCGACCGCCGTAGGGGCATTAGAGTCGTTAAATGCGGCACCTGGTTTGGGAAAAAATCCCTGACCATGCGCTGCCGCCTCATCATCGCCGCCCTCCACTTTGCTGTCTGGCCCGGCCTCCGATGCGCCGCCCGCCGCCGAGACGACGACTTCCTCTATGTAGCGCGATTTCAGCAGGCGGCTCTCCACCTCCTCCGGATAGACATTCTTGCCGTTCTTCAGCACGATGACATTTTTGGCGCGGCCCGTGATGTACAGGAAGCCGTCCTCGTCGAAGCGCCCGAGGTCGCCCGTGCGGAGCCTTCCGTCCGGCATGGCCGCCCTCGTCGCGACCTCATCGCCATAGTAGCCGAGCATGACCGACGGTCCCGCAATCACGATCTCCCCCACCCCGTCCGCGTCGTCGTCGTCGATCTGCACGAAAGTACCGTGCAGCGGCATTCCCACTGACGCGTCCTTGCTACATTTGTCCTTTCCGACGGAGATGATGGGCGAGCTCTCCGTCATGCCATAGCCCTGTATCATCTTGATGCCCATCGCATTGAAATCGCTGATGATGGCCGGGTCGCACGGCGCGCCGCCGACGAGGAACAGCTTCACCTTCCCGCCGAGCGCACGCCGCACGGAGCGGAACATGAGCCGGCTCGCAAACGGGACGCCGCCCGCCAGCTTCGAGAGGTTGACCATGGCGCGCAATAGCTCGTACCGGCCCACCCTCCCGGCCGTCTTCATTATATTCCTGTGCATCTTCTCGAAGACAAGCGGCACGCCGACGACGACCTCAGCGCCGCTTTCGGCGAGGTCCCTCTTGATGTACCTCAACCCTTCGCATATGGCGACCGTGCAGCCCTGATACATCGCGGCGAGTATGTCGCACGTGAACTCAAGCGCGTGATGCATCGGCAGCACGGACAGCGAGACCCGGCCACCCGCGTCTATGAACGCGCTCATCCCCATGACGTTACTCACGAGATTCGCGTGAGACAGCATGGCGCCTTTCGCCGCACCCGTCGTGCCCGACGTAAATAGCAGGACGCACATCCGCCGTGGGTCTATCGCCGCACGGAAATATCTGTCATCCCCGCCCCTGACGAGTACCTCGCCCTTCGCGATGAGCGCGGGGACCTCGTCCATCGCGATCCATTCGCAGCCCCCGGCTGACGCGGTTGCCACTGGCTGCCCCGGTTTCTCCGGGTTTCCCGTATCCCCGGACGCTCCTGGCGCGCCATATTTTTTGGAATAAAAAACCGCTGCCGCGCCTGACCTGCATAGGAGATTCTCAGTCTCCGCTCTCGGCAGCCTCGGGTCTATCGGGACGACGGTACCACCGCCGCAGACGACGGCAAAATACGCCACGACGTATTCGTATCGGTTCTCTGATATGATGGCAATCATCCCGCAGCACCCTTCGGACGGCGAATCCGCAAGCAGATACCCAGCACTGGCGAGCGCCGCACCGAGTGCCGTGACGTCCGCGCGAAACTGCCTGTACGACACGGGGACGAAACGCCCTCCCGGCCTGTCCTTCACGAGATAGGCCGCACGATCCCCGTATAATTCCGCGCCGCTGTTCATCAGCTCGCGCAGATCGGCGACCGCCCGCGTCTCGTACACCTCATCCTTGTACCGCATACTGTTCATACCTGATACCCTCTCCCCAATCCTTCAATTCCACTTCATGAGTAGCCTACCGCTATTCCTGTTGTCCGTCAACCGGCCATCGCGCACTACTATCTTTCCGTTGATGAGTACATAAGGTATCCCGTCAGGCGGAGCGTCGGGCCTGCCGCGGTCTACAAAATCCGCGTTGTCTATTATACGATCCGCGTCAAAGATGACGATATCTGCCGCCTTGCCTTCCTCGATGGAACCCACTCCGTCGATCCCATAGCGCCTGGCGGGCAGAATCGTGATCTTTTTCAGCGCGTCCATCATCGAAATATCGCCTCTCTCTCGCACGTGCCGCCCAAGCAGACGCGGGAATGTCCCGGAGATTTCCGGAGCCCCTACGTTCATATAGTGAGGCCCGTCCGCGGCGTTCGTAGAAACGAATACGTAGTCCTTTTTCAGAGGCATCCTTATCGCATCGGAATCGCAGACGAATGCGGAGATGAGAGTTTCGGGATACTCGCGACGCAATAGCTGAAACCGCTCCTCGTCGCAATATGAACCGACGTATATCCCCGAGGAAATGAGAAGATCTTTAACCGAAGCACCGCCGTATTCTTTTTCCCATCCGTCGTCAAATACGCCCGTACCTATACAGACGGAAAATGCGTCGTACAGCCCCGTGTCCGCCGTAATGTCAAGACCTTTCGCCCTGGCCTTGTCCATGATCGTAAGGGCACTATCCATCGCGCCACCTATACCGACCATATATAGCAATTGGAGTATCTGCGCACGGACTCCCGTTTCGCCACAGACACGGATGATCTCGTCAAAGCATTGCAACGCCTCCCATCCGTCCTTACGCAGATGGACGAGTATAGGTCTGTCGTAGGACTGCGCCACTTCAGACAATCGTCTTATCTCCTCGTAGGAAGTCCCCGGCACCAGCTCCAAACCAAAGGCTATGCCGAAGGCCCCCTGCTCCATGAATCGACTCGCAAGGTCAGCCATAGCGCGTACCTGCTGTGCTGTCGCGGGCTCGTTCGGCATGACGCCCGCCGCGTTCCTCAGGACGAACGAGTGTGAGACGGCAAAACCCTGATTGATGAGGAAACCTTCTTCATGTATGCGATGTATGACGCGGCTGTTCAGATTGCGCTCACCACCTATCGTCGTCGTACCGCCCTGCCTGGCCATACACTCCGCGGAATAGAGATTGCCATCGACATGGGAATGAAAGTCGACGAACCCTGGAGATACGACGAGGCCCGCAGCGTCAATCTCCGCCTTGCCGGTGATCCCCGACGGCGTCACCCTCGTGATGTGCTCCCCCTCTATGCCGATGTTCACAGCCGAGAAACTGCTATTCACCACATCGGCTACGAGCCCACCTCGTATCACGGTATCATATGTTTTCTCTGCTGGCATTTAATCCTTCTTTCACCAGATTATCCCTGCCACCTTCTGGCAGATAGCCTGCGCCGCGCAACATGCGGTACACCGTGGACCTGCTGATTTTAAGCGCTTCCGCAGTGCGTTTGATATTGCCTCCGAAACGTCCATACACGTTGTTGACGTAACGCGCGCTCACCGTATCGAGATCGTCGATAGAGCTCTCTCCCATATCCCCCCTGGCAAAACCCTCTGCGTTCTCAAATACTATCTTAGGCAGCATGTCCACCGTGATACGCGTACCGTCCGCAAATATCATCATCCGCTCGAAGATATTGTACAGTTGCCGCACATTACCTGGCCACGAATACCCGCGTAGCGCCCGCATAGCGTCCTCGTCGACCGTTCTGATCCCCGTACGTTGACGGTTCTGCCTGATGAAATTTTCCACGAGGAGAGGGATATCCTCCCTGCGCTCGCGCAATGGCGGGATATTGATATGTACGACATTGAGGCGGTAGTAAAGATCCTCGCGAAAATGGCCAGCTTCGATCTCCTTGCGTAGATCACGGTTCGTCGCAGCGATGATGTGAACATCAACCTTCGTCGCCTTCTGGCCACCGATACGAGTCACGAGGCTATCGTTCAGGACGCGAAGGAGCTTGGCCTGCATGTCGTACGGAAGATTCCCTATCTCGTCGAGAAACAACGTACCCTTATGCGCCTGTTCAAACCTGCCTGCACGCCCGCCTTTCAGCGCTCCGGTGAAGGCCCCGTCCTCGTACCCGAATATCTCGCTTTCCAGAAGTTCGCGAGGAATGGCGCCGCAGTCAACCGCCACGAACGCTTCATCGCAGCGACTGGATCTGTTGTGAATCGCCTGGGCAAAGACTTCCTTGCCCGTGCCGCTCTCACCCTCTAGTATCACGCGCGCTCCATAATCCGCCGCGCGCTTCGCGTTCGCGACGCACTTCCGCAATTCCATGGATGATCCGATGATACTTTCAAAGGTTCGGAGAGGTTCGCCCTCCTTAGAGATAGCGCCGGCCATTTCCTCGACTTCGTCCGTCGTTGTGAATATCAGTATTTCGTTCTCCCCCTCAAGATTGCTGTGCGCAGGATGGTGGTTGAGTAATGCGCGCCACGATTTTTTCTCACCTATCAGCTTGACCGGCAGATTGACATGCTTGTTCGCCTCGTCAAGCAGCGCGTCTATCCTCGGCCTCATCCTGATGTTATTTACTTTCTTCCCACGCAAGTCGCCGACACCGCCCGCGTAGAAATCCAGAAATTTCTGGTTCACATAGGATATTCGGCGATTCTTATCGATGTAGATAATTCCGTCGGTAACCGAGTCAAGGATGTCCTGCTTCTCGCTGTTCTGCCTCTCTATCACCGCGTGGCTACGTAACACATCTATTCCGTTCTCTATCGCCTTAGCCGCTGTCGCCGCGACCGGCATCATGTAGCCGCTCATATGCTCCAGTCGCACAAAGATGGCGATAGCGCCCAACGTCTCACCGCCGACATCACGTATAGGCGCCGCGTACCCCGCATACTTGTGATAATGCTGAAAATAATGCTGCGCCCCGATCACGCTGACAGCCTCAAGATATCGGAGAGCGAAATCCACACAGTTCGTCCCCGCCGCCCTCTCACATAGGTCGGAACGTACTTCCCCGAGATACAATTCCGTGCCCCGTTCGCACCGTAGCCGCAACACTATGCCGTCCGCGTCCACGATGTATACCCCTATGCCCTGTCCCTCAAGCGTATCGATGACGCTGTCCACTATAGTGTCCGCGATCTTCAGATAATCCGTGTTACGCTCTATCCTGCTTTCAAAATCTACCGGGGGACACAGCACCGCATCGGTCTTGCCGGCCGTAGCTGAGAGCCCTGCCTCGTCGCAACGCCCCCACGACTCACAAACACGTCGCCCAACGATGCCGTCATTGCAGACACCGTTCCTGAAATAGTCTACCCACGCGTACTCGTATCCTATCAGTTCCGGATTCTCGATATTATAAAACGGATTAACCGGCATGGCCCCGCACCTCCGACGTTGGTATATTTTTCTAACTACAGCTATGAGCGTCCGACAGGCTCACCCACTCATCTGAATACAATATGTCTTAAAATAATACAATACTCGGGCGGGAAAATCAACATTTTGTATAAAAAAACATGATAGCGTTCTATTTTTATACATAGCAGAGTAGGTGTGTGCAGTTTTGATACATCAATCTTCGTTTTCGGTTTTATCCAGGCTATCTCCAATATCGATTCGATACACTAAAAACAAAAACCGGTTGAAAATTCAAGAGACCAACTTTTTAGGCGTATGATTGGCATAGCTCTTGCTACTTACCGTCGTGTAAACACAAGGGACATCATCCCGCACAACGGACGATATTTTTTGAGAAAGTGCAGAAGGTGAGATAATGATAGTATCAACATATTCGTTCGCTCTCCCGACGAGAATCGAATTCGGAGAGGGCATCATCAAAAAAGCCGGCGAAGAAGCGAAAGCGCTCGGCGCCAGGAAAGCCATGCTCGTAGCGGACAAAGGCGTCATCGGCGCGGGCCTGACTGGTCCCGTTGAGGACAGCCTCCAAGCGGAAGGCATCCCCTACGTCATATTCGATCGCATCGTCCCGAACCCCAGAGATACCCATGTCGAGGAAGGCTTCCACGCAGCGAAAGATGAGGGTGTAGACGTACTCATCGCGGTCGGAGGCGGCAGTTCTATGGACACGGCCAAAGGGATAGGCACACTGCTCACGCACGGTGGGACCGTACAGGACTGGTGCGGCTTCCAGTTGCTTAAGCGCCCCATTACCCCCCTCATCTGCGTACCCACCACCGCCGGGACGGGAAGCGAAGTGACGCCGTTCGCCGTCATCACGGACACCAAAGAGCATGTGAAGCTCAATATATTCGATCCCAAGGCGGCGGCCCTCGTAGCCCTCGTTGACCCGTCAGTATTGCTCGGCCTCCCTTCCCCTGTTATGGCCTCAACCGGCGTCGACGCTATGACCCACGCGGTCGAAGCCTACACGTGCAACGTGTCCAATCCACACACGGACGCCTATGCCCTCTACGCGATAGGGCTCATCATTCAACACCTCAGGGACGCGGTCGCATCGCCGGACATAGAGTCCTGCACCGGTATGATGCTCGGCTCCACCATCGCGGGCATCGCGTTCGGCTATTCGGACGTAGCCGCGGTACACTGCATGGCCGAGGCGCTAGGCGGACGTTATGACACACCCCACGGTGTAGCCAACGCGCTGTTCCTGCCGACCGTGACAGAGTTCAACATCTCCGCTGATGTTCGGAAGCACCTTGACATAGCGCGCGCCCTCGGAGTGAATACCGAAGGCAAGGACCCCGAAACCGCCGCGTTGGAGGGCGTCGAAGAACTGCGAAAACTCTGCGAGGACGTCGGGATCCCTAAGATGAAGGACCTGCCGGAGATCGACCCCGATGACTTCCCCGCCCTCGCCGAAGCCTCGGAAGCGAACGTCTCCACCCCGAGCAACCCGCGCGAGGTCACAGCGAAAGACTACCTCTATCTGTTCCAAAAGGCTTACGAGTCTTGAAATAGTTATAGCCGTTGTAATCGTTATAATAATTATATTATTGGCAGCAATCATCAATCATCATCAGTATCAGTGGAGTAGAAAGGAGTGACGAATGAATATAGGTAATTTTTATGCCCTGCACGGCAAGATCGAGACCGAGGCCCTGAGCGTCGTCGTCTCACAGTTCGCGCCCAAGAGCGCGGCTACATGGGATGAGATCGAGGAGAACGTAGACCAGATCATCGCGCGTATGGACCAGGCATCGGCAGGTTTCCCCGGGTTTGACCTCTTTGTCAGCCCCGAGTGCGCTTTCCAGGGCTACCATGCGGGCAAGTGGTCGCAGTTCCTTCTCGACATCGACGGGCCGCAGGTACAGCGCGTCAAGGACAAGTGCAAAGAGCTCAACGTATGGGGCATTTTCAATCCCTGGCTCAAGCCCAAGGACGGGCGCTTTTGCGACAATACGGCCATCCTCGTGAACAACAAGGGTGAGATCGTCCTCGAATATGTGAAGATGAATCCGTGGACGCCCGGAGAGCCGACTCAGGCTGGCGCCGTATGTCCCGTGGCTGACGGACCGAAAGGCGCTAAGATCGGCATCATCATCTGTGCGGACGGCGACTATCCCGAGGTCTGGCGCGAGGCGGCGGTAAACGGCGCGAACGTCATAGTGCGCGTCTCCCACTACATGGCGCCATTCGACCACGCGATGCAAATCACGAACAAAGCGGGCGCATACTGCAACCAGGTCTACGTCGTCAGTTGCAATACCGGCGGAATGGACGAGTACTACAACTATTTCGGCGAAAGCTGCATCTACAACCCCGACGGCACAGAGATCACCAAAGCGCCGACAGGCATACCCTACGTTATCAAGGCGGATATCTATCCCGGTATCATCGACCACATGCGCAAGCACGCCGTACATGCCAATCCGATGTTCACCTACAAAAACCGCGGCGCGTCCAACCCCGACGACGACGGCTACGGGCAGCAGAACATGCCTTACAACGCGTACAAGTACTGATCCGCGCGGTTTATTGAAGAAAAAGGAGGTAAACCATGTTTTTCTATAAAATTGAGGGCAATCCATTTTTGGCCGATATGCACTATATGCACAAGGCGATGGCACCTGTTGATTACCCCACCACCAAGCAGGAGATAGTCTCACAGATCGGCAGTGAAACCGTGCGGATGGGGCATGACGACTACAGAACCGTGGAGGAGATCATCGCGCCGCTGAAGAAAGAGAAATATGATTGCGCGTGCGAGTTTTATTGCGCCTTGTTCGCAAACATATACAAGGGATAACAAAGCCGACAGGATAACAAAGCGTTCCGGACGTTAAACCTAGGTTTGGAAGGAGAGCAGATTCATGACTAAGAAACGAAAACAGCTTTATATTAAATGGGCGATATACTTCATCGTGCTAATCGTCTATATCACAGGGGTTTCGATACAGCCTATATGGGATCACATAGATCCGTACGTCGCAGGCATGCCGTTCTCGGTATTCAATATAGTACTCATTCAGATATTGATTTGTGTTGGTCTCTGCCTGATGTTCGTGAATGACCGCAAGCTTACAAAGGCTGAAAAGGAAAAAAGAGAAAGGGGTGAGAAAGTTGACTACTAATGCTCCTCTCGTAATAGGGATTATCGCGGCGTTTCTCTTGGGGAACGCGATCGTTATACGCAAATTCCATATATCGCAGGACAGTGTGGAACAGTACGCGGTCGGCGGCAGGAATCTCGGCTGGGTCCTAGTATGTTTCTCGTATGTAGGCGCTTGGTATGTAGGCGCGATATACACCGGCTGGGTCGCGAACGCGGCAGACCTCGGTATCTTCGCGCTATACCTCGGCATCTATTCCATAGGCGGAATGATCACGATGTATTTCATGGCCACCAACGTATGGATATGGGGCAAGGTGTACAGTCTCACGAGCATCACCGACTTCATCAGACTCAGATATCAGAACCGCGTGTTCAGCAAATTTTTCTCCGTCGTGGTCGTCTGCGTCAACTTTTTCTGGCTCATCGTCGAGATGATCACGATAGGCTACTGTTTCCAGGTCGCGACGAACTCGGTCGTAGACTTCCGTCTCGGCACCGTGATTGCGAGCGCTTTCGTCATAGCGTACAGCTATCTCGGCGGAGCGCGGGCGACCGCCATAGGGAACCTCGTCCAAGGCATCACTTTCGCCGTAGTAGGCACCATCGTTTTCTTCGTCATCATATGGAAGACCTATGGCGGCCCGACCCCTCTGTTCGAGATGGTACAGGCGAACATGCCTGAACACCTCTCACTGAAAGGGAATGAGGGACTATGGATGAGCAGCGTGCTCACCGGTATCCTGGGAGCTTACTGCTGGCCGCAGATATTCAACCGCATGTTCATGTCCAAAGGACCGTCCGACAGCAAGAAGGCTGTCTTCGTGGCGCCCTTTCTCGTCGTGCTCGTGACATGCGGCATCCTGTGGTCCGGTCTCGGCGGTAATCTGCTGCCCGGCTTCCCCGCCGACCATCAGCAGGGGCTGTTCTGGATCGCAAACTCATACGTTGGACCGGTCGCACTTGCTCTCGTCGCCATCTTCGCTATCTCCGCGAGCATGTCGACGATCTCCGCCGTATCCCACTCCATCGGCGTAATGCTCGGTACGGAATTTATCACCAAGGAATCCCACGCCCCGCTGCGCAAGATGAAGAACCAGCAGAGGGCTACACTCATCGTAGGCGTCGTGGCCATCATCATCGCCACGCTGAATTTCCCAAACCTGAACAACGTCGCGCTCGCTATGTACGAGTTCATCATACAGGCGTTCGTTCCTCTGTTCATGGGCATCATGTGGAAACGAGGCAATATATACGGGGCGTTCATAGGGATGATTGCCGGGGTCATCGTCGCATTGATAGGCTTCTTTGCGGGCGCGGAGGCTTTCAGTTGGGCGGGAGGATTCTCGGCAGGTTGTATCGGCTTGCTCGTTAACTTCCTCGTGTACCTCATCTTCGCGCTTGCGAAAGGCGAACAGGCTCATATCAAAGGCATGTGGGCTTCGCTGAAGATATACGATGAGGACGGCGACTATATAGGAGACGGCACGGAAAACAAAGAAGACATCGCCAAATATAGCATATAAACATAGCTTTTCAACTGTTGCAGGAAGGGGCGTTCCACGGATGCCCCTTCTCTTGTGCGCCCGGCATGGGCGATGACTTGGTGGTGAAAGTCCACTACAGGCTTGGCAGTAGGAATCGGGAGCTCGCTACGCTTCGCCCCCTGTTAGCCAAAGGCAAGGGTGTCCGCCGC
>JAISLZ010000086.1 GCA_031277015.1 Eubacteriales Family XIII. Incertae Sedis bacterium
CAAGGACCACAAGGAGGCTTATACAGCGTTCATAGAAAAAAGGGAGCCGGTTTTTCATTGTGAATAAACGCATCCGATGTTGGAATGGAAAGAAGGGTATGATCCCATGAATAATATTGCCCTGGAAGGCGTTACAGTCGTCGATATGTCAAGGGTTCTTGCAGGATCCTACTGTACTATGCTGCTCGCCGATATGGGAGCGCGTGTGATCAAGGTCGAGAATGCCAACGACAAAGACGTTGCCAGGATTTATGGACCGCATGTCGGTAGTGAGAGTGGATATTATATGACTCTCAATTGCAATAAGGAGAGTATCTCACTGAATCTCAAGACAGAAGAAGGAAAAAAGATACTGAGGACCCTGATTGAACACGCCGACATACTCGTTGAGAATTTTCGGCCGGGTGTCATGAAAAAACTTGGATTTGATTATGAGGCCGTCCGGGAATATAATCCGGCAATCGTGTACGCTTCCATATCGGGTTTCGGGCAAACGGGACCCTATTCCCAGAGGCCCAGCTACGATATTGTAGCGCAAGCTATGGGCGGACTGATGGCAGTAACTGGCGATCCCGATAGAGGGCCTACGAAGGTTGGCGCCAATGTAGGCGACGCGGCGTCCGGCCTTATGGCATGCATCGGTTTGCTGGCAGCCTACTCCGGCAGGCTCAAAACGGGGAAAGGTCAGTATATTGATGTGGCGATGGCGGATACCATCTTCTCTATTCTGGCTACGCGCAATCATGTATACTATTTGACGGGAGAGCTTCCGGTCAGGCATGGAAATCGCGACGAACTCTCCTGTCCGTACGGAATATATGAGTGTAGCGATGGCCACGCGTTGATCGGTTGTGCGCATAGACGCTTCTTTCAGTCACTTTGTGAGATCATGGGTACACCGGATCTGGCGGACGATCCGCGTTTTTGCACGCATGACTTGGCAGCGGAACATCGGTTTGAGCTCGACCCTATAATCGAGAAATGGGCGAAGTCCAAGACCGTTGACGAACTTGTAGCGTTGCTGTCGCAGGCCGGCATCCCGACGGCTCCGGTGTATAATGTGGCGCAGATCGCGGATGACCCGCAAATTGCGGGTGTCAGGAAAATGGTGCGGGAGCAGGATCATCCATACGTGGGGAAGGTGAAGGTTACAGGCAACCCTATAAAAATGTCGGAGACGCCTACCGACGAGATTCGCAGGCATTCCCCAATGCTGGGAGAGCAGACGGATATGATACTAAAGGAATTTTTGCATTACGATGATGAAAAAATAGACGAATTGCGCAAGGATGACGTTATAGGGCAGCAGGATTACAAACAATGCGAGAAACGGGAGTAGAGCAATGCTCTCCTGTATATTTGTTCGGTGAAGTGCCGTTAGACCTGAGCGTGGAAGTTTGGGCCGAGAAAATTCCTAAGAAAACGGCGATAGTTTTTCATGGGACAGAGATATCCTACGGGGCGCTTGCATCATATATCAGGCGCTTTGCCTCATATCTGGCGGGTATTGGAGTGGGCAAGCATGACCACGTCGTGATCTTCATGCACAACTGCCCTCAATTTGTTATTGCGCTGTTTGCTGTACAGCGCATAGGCGCAATTGCATGTCCCATTAATCCATTATTCAAGAAATGGGATTTGGAACGTGAGGTCAATGCATTGGACGCCAGGGTGATTATTGCAAATACATCTCTTTACGACACTATCGCCCAGGTTGCAACGCATACGCTTCTGACAGACGTCATTCTTACTTCCATGAAATATTTTCTACCAAAATTCCTTGTTTACGAATTTATTTGCCATGATCCGGAGCCTGATCACTGCGATGCTAATGTGACGATGATGATGGACGCCGTTCTCAAAACGGAGGATAGCATTGTTGGAAACGAACATAGGGATATGGGCGACATATCTCTGATCCTTTTTACATCAGGATCAACCGGCCTGCCAAAAGGTGCGATGCTGACACACCGGAATGGCCTTTATAAATGCGCCGCTACAGCCTCGTTCACTCAAAGAAACAGTGATAACATCTGGATACACACACAGCCGATGTGTCATATTGCGGGATTGCTCTATGCGAACATGGCATTCTATACCGGAGCGCAGATTGTCTTGACCGCATGGTTTTCGCCAAAGGTTTTTTGTGAAGCCGTAGATGCATATAAAGCGGATTCATGGTATGGGACATCCCTGATGGCAAGATGCATTATGGATTATTCGAAAGATGAACGATATAATCTGTCATCTTTGCAATTGAGTGTGATGTCGAGTTTTGGGATACAGACGACGCGGGAGCTTGCAGATGAATGGACCTGTGCAACGTGTGGCGGGCTGTTGATGGAAGGCGGATTTGGCCTCACTGAAACGTTTACGATGGATACCGTCATGCCTCCGGACGGTGTGGTATTCGGCTCGAACGGGACTAAAGCCTTAGAGGAAATGGAAATTCGTATAGTAGAGGACGGCAGGGATATGCCCGTCGGCGAGACCGGGGAGATAGTGCTACGGAACAAAGGCGTGTTCAAAGGCTATCTGCACAATCCCAAAGAAACGGCACAAATTTTGAGGGACGGATGGCTGTACACGGGTGATATAGGGCGTCTCGATGAAAACGGTTATCTGTATTTTCTCGGGCGCCGTAAGGAAATGATGAAAGTACATGGTTTTAGTGTATTCCCTGAGGAAGTAGAGTCATATCTGAACCGTCACGCTGCGATCGAGGAATCGGCCGTGGTTAAGGCTACCCTAAACGGAAAAGACTGTACCAAGGCGTTCATCGTGCTGAAACCGGAGTACGCCGGGAAGACTACGGACTCCGAGATCATCTTTTGGGCGTCGGAACAAATGGCCGCATACAAAAGCCCTAAGATCGTGAAAATCATAGAGCGTATTCCCATGACTGCGACAGGTAAAATCCTTAGGCGAGAGCTGGAAGAACTAGAGTGACGAAGGAAAAACCCTCATCCCTGAATATCGTACACGGAACGGTCATGATGCTGTTTCTCGGGTTGATCTATGCATGGTCGATTTTTAGAGCTCCGCTTCAGGCGATGTTTGACTGGACGCTGACACAATTGTCAGTAACCTTTACTCTGTCATTGGTTGTCTTTGGGCTTGGTGGTATCGCATCCGGCAAATTGCAGAGGTTCATTGAGCCATACGCAGTGATCAGAATTTCGGCTGTATTCATTCTGGCCGGCTTCTTGCTGATATTCATCCTGCTCAATCCCGAGGAGGAAATCCGTAGTCTGATTGTACTCTACCTTTGTTATGGCGCTATGGGCGGATTTGGCATTGGCCTTTCGTACAATGCCATCCTGTCGACGATGACACGCCGCTTTCCAAACAAGGTGGGGACAGTTTCGGGGGTACTCCTGCTGGGTTTTGGCATCGGCGGTTTTCTGCTCGGTGGCCTCGTGGATGTCCTGCTGGGATATGTCCCCGACGTTCGCTATGTATTTTTGATCATAGGTATTGCGATTGCTGCGATTTTGGCAACGCTATCAGGGGTCATGAGAGCTTTGCCGGAGAAGGATTCGCATTTGAATGAAGGCGATGTAAAGAGCTCGGTCCAAGGTGAACCGCTTTCCAGGGTCGTGCGCTCCCCTACATTCTGGCTGTTCGAAACATGGGCAATCGCGTTGTGCACAGGTTGTCTTTTGATCGTCAACAGTGCGGTGCCGATCGCACAGTACTTTGGAGCCCCTGCTATGGCAGGGCTCATATTCACCATATTTAACGGGGCCGGTCGTCCTATCATCGGCGCGCTGTTCGACATGATAGGGCGCAGGAACACTACCCTGGTGAACACGGTCGTGATGCTCTCCGGTAGCATAGCCCTGGCTATGTCGATGTTCGTACATAGTCCAGTTTGGATTTTTATCGGATTTCCACTTCTTGGGCTGTGCTATGGCGGATCTTCATCCTTAACATCAGCCAGTCCGAACATATTCTACGGTCCAAAATATTATCCTGAAAATTTCTCTGCGGCCGTATTTTTTCAATTATTGCCAGCTTCCATCATCGGTCCGCTTATTTCTAGCAAACTTCAAGAAACAGCTAGCAACGATCAAAAATATGCGACGACATTCCTCATGTTGCTGATAATGTCGGCTTCGATGATGGTCTTGCAGTTCGCATTGGCCCGTAGCGCAAAAAAAGAAGCTTTGGAATAGAACTATCTGGAATGAATGTATCGGAGAATATACACTAGAAAACTATGAACAATATGACATTTGACCCACGGGATTTCTACACAAAACTGGATGAGCTATATGCGGCTGGCGATCTCCAGGCCGTGGAGTCGTTCATCCTTAGTGCGGCGAAAGAATCGCGCGTTGAGAATGAGGGCCGTACGTCCCGGCATATAATGCACATGAACGAACTGGCGGGATTTTATCGCGGTCAATCCCGTTTTGAGGAGGCCATGGCGGCATTTCAGGAAACCGAGGAAGCGCTACTGTCGTTGTATGGCGATTATTCTTCGGAATACGCGACGTTTTTGAACAACAAAGCCGGTGCGCACCGCATGATAGGTGAGTTGGAAAAATCTCTTGCGCTATTTCAGAGATCGCTCGAAATCTATGAGGTTGTCGGTGAGAACAACGCATATCTTTTGGCGGGTGTACTTAACAATATAGCGATTCTTTATCAGGTACTCGAAAAAAAGGATATGGCGATTGATGCGCTGATCTCGGCTGCGGAGAAACTGAAGGAAAATCCTCAGATGAAAGATGAACTCGTTACGGTGCTGACAAATTTAGTCGCGCTTTTTCGCGATTCGGGTAAGGAAAAAGAAGCGCAATCATATATTGAAGATGTGAAACGAATCCAAGCGCAGATGCGTGGGGAGGATGCGGACATTGAAAGGGCTTGAGCTTTCACGTATATTCTATGAGAGATGTGGGAAACCCATGCTTGAGAGACAGTTCGCGCAGTACGTAGACCGGATTGCCTGTGGTTTGGCCGGTGAAGGATCGGAAACGTTCGGCTATGACGACTATGTCTCACGTGACCATGATTTTGGCTGTGGCTTTTGTCTGTGGCTGTCTGACGAGGATGACAAAGAGATAGGCGACGATTTGAGGGAAGCATACCTCGCGTTGCCGCACTCCTTTCTCGGATATTCGCTGCGTGACCCTTGCAGTTACGGAGTACAGAGATTGTCTGCGATGCGAATTTCTGATTACTATATTAAATTTACAGGGCATCCAAGGGGACCTCATACGCTGTTGGAATGGATCCGAATCCCTGAGAATTTTTTGGCGGCAGCGACGAGTGGAGAAGTTTTTGCCGATCCGTCGGGAGAGTTTTCCGCAATTAGGGGTCGTCTGCTATCTTTCTATCCGGATGATGTACGGCTCTGCCTCATCGCATGGCGAGCATTTATGATGGGGCAGGCCGGACAGTATAATTTCTTCAGGAGTCTGTCTCGTGGCGATAACGTGGCTGCGTCGTTGGCCTTGGCGAGGTTTTGCGAAGCGGCCTGTTCTATTACATATCTTCTGGCACGTCGATATATGCCGTATTATAAATGGGCGCACAGAGGGTTGAAAGATATCTCGATGCTATCCGATATCTACGATTTGTTGTCAGCCCTTCTCTGCGATGAAACGCCGGCCCGGAGGAAGGTCACACTGCTCGAAGATATCTGTTCCCTGGTTATCGCCGAGTTTAAGCGACAGAAACTATCAGAATCAGGCGATTCGTTTATGGTGTCACACTGTCCCTGCATACGCGAGCAAATAGAAGATGAGCGGATTCGAAATTATGTATTTATTGGAGAGTAAACCGGTATGGAAAGCGTAGTAGACAGGATCCTCGGGTTAGAATGGATGATGTTTGACATGGTGCAGGGCATATCAGGGAGATCGCCCTGTCAGGACGACGAGAAAACCTTTCTCATAACGCGGCGTAGCCATTTCGCTATATTGCCGGAGGCTGTACAGCAGAGCTATCTCGAGGATTTGCTCGAAGCCGACGCCCGTGGCCACAATCTTTTGACGGAAAAATACGCATACATGATGGAGTTTGCCTCGCCGGAGGAGTTTGAAAAGATCAAAGATTACCTTCCTGCGGTACCCGATGAAAAAAGATTGGTTGTTCGGGATATCGTGAGATGCCATCTGGCGCAATATGAGGAGGTCTGCAAGAGATATCCACATGTCGCATCCTCAGGGCGGCCTGCCACGGCGGACAGGGACGGAGAGGAAACGGTGTCTATAGAAACCTACATGACAGGTGAGCTTTATACATATTCCATGCGAACGCTGTTGCTTTATACCTCATTTATGGAAGATGCAAAAACCTCCGGCATCAATGTCCCCATGAGGATGCTGGAAAAGCAGGCGTTTCAGCAAGGCTTTTCTTCCCTGGACGCATTTGACACATTCCTGGGAAGTACTTCATTATAGAGGTTCCCTTAATCCCATTCTTTCGAAACAGGTCATATCTTTTTAAGTGTGGTAAAATATCCTCTGTCGGTTTATTGGCGCCAATCATATGAAAACGAAACGCTACTCATATCTGCTCCTCATGGGGCACATAAGCACGGACATCAACCAGGGCGCGCTCCCCGCGCTTCTGCCGTTCCTCATAGCCGAGCACGGGCTGAGCTACACCTCTGCCGCGGGTCTCGTCTTTGCGAGCAATCTCGTGTCGTCCGTCGTGCAGCCTCTATTCGGTCACCTTGGCGACAAGATGGAGAACCCTAAGCTGATGTGTCTCGGCGTGCTGCTCGCGAGCGGCGGCATCTCGTTCATGGGGTTCTTCGATAATTATTGGGCGCTGTTCTTCTCTGCCATGGCCACGGGTGTCGGCGTGGCACTTTTCCACCCCGAGGCCAGCAAACTCGCGGCCTACGTATCCGGAGAGAAGAAAGGCGAAGGCATGAGCATATTCGCGGTCGGCGGCAACATCGGGTTCGCGGTCGGCCCAGTCGTCTGTTCGGCCCTCATGCTCGGGCTAGGGATGCGAGGCACGGCTGTATTTGTCTGCCAGGGCGCCGCCGTCGCGGCCATACTCCTGATGAAAGTCAAAGCCATCCATTCCGCGGCTATGGTGCAGAAGACAGTAGCGGAGGAGCAGGCGGGTGATGGCCGGAAGGACAACTGGCCCGCGTTCACACTCGTTTCGCTTTCGATGTTCTGCCGAGCGATAGTGGGGACATGCCTGAACACATTTGTCCCTCTTTTTTGGGTCTACGTGCTCGCGCAGTCCGTGGCTTCCGGCAACGTGCACCTGACCGTGCTCGCGGCGTCCGGAGCTATCGCCACGCTGCTGGGTGGCAGGCTCGCTGACCGGATAGGGTTTAAACGCATCATCATGATATGCTCCATCTCGGCCGTGCCGCTGCTATTCTTGTTCACGTTCAACAGGTCGCCGCTCGTGGCCACCGTGCTCATCGCCTTGGTCGGGCTCGCGATGAGCGGCTGCCACAGCACCCTTGTCGTTATGGGCCAGAGCTTCCTGCCGAACAGGCTCGGCCTCGCCTCGGGCGTCCTATACGGGCTCACCGTCAGCGTCGGCGGCATCGCCGCGCCGGGTGTGGGCATGATCGCCGACAATTTCGGCATCCCGTCCGCGCTGCTCGTCCTATCCGTGATAGGCGTGCTCGCCCTCGTGTTCTCGTCCCTCATCCCGAGGCTCCCGGGCGACGGCATCTCCGGCAGGTGAAACCGCACGCCGCTATGGCATTCCGCGGCTAAAAGGGTTATACTTGAATAAAACAAAGGGCCAGGGGGCCTGAGCTGCGCATCGATGCGAGGGCATAGTTTTTCGCCCCCTGTAAGGCTGAGCGACCGAAAGGAGTTTCTCATGAAAGGAATCAGATTTGTGATAGCGGGCCTGCTGCTGCTGCTCGTAGTGTGGGTCAAGCTCGAGGATATGCGCAAGGCCGAATGATCCCTCTTTCAACCAGGATGCGGCCGGTCGGCCTTGACGACTTCGCCGGACAGCGGCATTTCATGTACAGGGGTTCGCTCCTATACAACGCTATCAGGAACCACACGTTCGAGTCCGCGGTATTCCACGGCCCCTCGGGCACAGGCAAGACTACGCTCGCCCGCATCGTGGCGAGGGAGATGGACGCGGACTTCATGGAGATCAACGCGTCCGAGACCGGCATCAAGGAGCTGCGCGCCATCACCGAAGACGCCAAGATCAAATTTTTCGGCCTTGAAAAAAAACAGACCTACGTCTATATAGACGAATTCCACCGCTGGAACAAACTCCAGCAGGATTCGCTTCTGAAGGCCCTTGAGGACGGGGTGCTACATTTCATCGGCAGCACGACCGAGAACCCCTATTTTTCCATCAATAACGCCGTACTGAGCCGCGTCGGCCAGATCTACGAGTTCTATCCCCTGAGCACTGATGACATCGAGGGGATTTTGAAGCGCGCCCTAGTCGACGAGGCGCGCGGGCTCGGGGCCCGGCACATCAAATACGACGGGCAAGCTGTGCACATCCTCGCGGACATGGCGGGCGGCGATGCGCGCATAGCACTCGACCGCCTCGGCTTCATCGCCGAGAATTTAAGCGACGGCGAGGGGATCACGAAGGAGCTTGTAGCCGAGGCCATGCAGCGACAGACGACGTTCTACGACCGCGGCGATGACAGGTACAACCTGCTCTCCGCGCTCCAGAAGTCCGTGCGCGGCAGCGACCCCGACGCGGCCGTCCACTACCTCGCCCGCCTCATAGAGGGCGGCGCGGACGTCGTCATGATCGGCCGTAGGCTGCTCGTGATGGCTAGCGAGGACATCGGCATGGCTTACCCGCAGGCGATAGGCATCGTGACCTCCTGCGTGCAGGCGGCGCAGATGACGGGGCTACCGGAAGCGCGCCTGAATCTCGCGGAGGCCGTCGTGTTCATGGCCTCCTGCCCCAAGAGCAATTCGGCCTACGCCGCCTACGAGGCAGCCGCGGCGGATCTGCGCACGAGGAATATAGACGACGTCCCGGACCATCTGAAGGATACGCACTACGAAGGTGCAAAGGACCGCGGCTACGGCGGCTATGCCTACCCCCATTCGTTCGGCGGCTGGGTCGAGCAGCAGTACCTACCGGACAACCTATACAATGAAGGCGTTCGTTATTACGAGCCGACCGATCACGGTCGTGAGGCCGCCTTCAAAAAATACCTCGAGACGCTGGACGCGTTGAAAGGAAAAAATAATGGGGAGGATAAGGGCTGACCGCATAGGGTGGTGTTGCTCTGACAATGATGGAAATAATGAGGGCTGAACATATGGGCTTTTGCTCCGGTGTTAGGAATGCCGTGACGATCGCTAAGAACGCGGTGCACAGCGCGCGGCATGGTGGCGCGCCCGTCTACGCCTGCGGACCTCTCATCCACAACAAGACCGTTAACAGGGAGCTTGCGGCCAGCGGGCTGGTAACCGTGGGTAGCATAGACGACATACCATTTGGCGCCGTGTACGTGGTGTGCTCGCATGGCGAGGGCCCCGAGTCATTCGCGCGCGCGAATACAAAACAGATAACGGTCATTGACGCTACCTGTCCTAAGGTCAGGCATATCCAAAAGCTCGCGGAGGATGCGGTGCGCGAGGGGAAAACGGTAGTGGTAGTTGGGGATGCGTGCCATCCGGAGGTAAAGGCTGTCGCGGCTTGGGCACACGGCTTCGCACGTATTGTAGGTACGGTTGAAGAAGCTGAGGAGTTCTCATCTGCGGCAGCAGGGCCGTATGTGGTTCTCGCCCAGACCACCATGGATAAGAATTTGTTCACGTGCGTGGCTAGGGTGCTTGAACGGGCTGGTGCCGAGGTGCATAACACGATATGCAGCGCTACATCAAGCAGACAAAGGGCAGCTAAAGCTCTTGCCGGCAAAGTGGACATGATGATTGTCATAGGTGATAAAACAAGCTCAAATACGCAAAAACTGTTCGATATTTCCCAAAAAAAATGCCCGAATACTTTTTTTGTTGAAGGTGTGAACGATTTACCATTGAAATTGAAAACAAATTGTAATAAAATTGGGGTTACTGCGGGCGCGTCAACGCCCGAACACACTGTAGAGGAGGTTATTATCGGAATGAGCGAAATCACTAACGGCGGCACGGAAACCAATCCGATGTACGCGCACATGGAGGAGATCGACAAAGCGTTGCGTCTTCCCCGGAATGGCGACATCATCACAGGTGAGATCATCCAGATCACCGACAAGTACGTCATTGTCAACCTTGGATGCAAGAAGGATGGCATCATCCCTCGCAACGAGGTCAATCTTGAGCCGGATCAAACTCTCCCGGATGTATTCAAGGAAGGAGATGAGGTTCAGACGAAGGTCCTCAAGACAGATGACGGCGATGGTAATATCCTCTTGTCGAAGAAGCGCGCTATCGTCAGCGAGCATTGGGAGGATATAAACAAGGCCCTCGAAGACAAGGAAACGCTGGAAGTGAATGTCATCAAGGAAGTCAACGGCGGCGTGATTGCCTCGTTCCACGAGATCAACGGGTTCATCCCGATGTCGCAGCTTTCGGACAGGTATGTGGAGACAGCGGAGGAGTTCATCGGCAAGCCGTTGACCGTCAAGGTCATGAGGGTAGACCCCAAGCGCAACAAAGTGGTGTTCACCCACAAGGCCGTGCTCAACGAGATCCGCCAACAGCGCATGATGGAGATATGGGATACGATTAACGTCGGCGATATCATCGACGGCAAGGTCATGCGTTTCACCGAGTACGGCGCGTTTGTGGACATCGGCGGCATTGACGGCCTACTGCATATCTCGGAGATATCCTGGGGCAAGCTCAGGCATCCGGAAGAAGTGCTCGCCATAGATCAGGAGATCAAGGTCAAGGTCCTCTCCATGAACAAAGAGAAGGAGAAGATATCCCTCGGCTACAAACAGAACCTTCCCGAGCCTTGGTCCGTCATAAACGACAAGTATCAGGTCGGTCAGACCATCAGTGGCAAGGCCGTGCAGATCAAGGACTACGGCGTGTTCGTCGAACTCGAGCCCGGGCTCGACGGCCTCGTGCATATCTCGGAAATAGCGTACAAGCGCGTGAACAATATTGAGGACGAGATAACGGTCGGTCAGGAGATCAGCGCTAAGATCCTCGATATCGACCAGAATAGGCGCAGGATCAGCTTGAGCATCAAGGATACCCAGGAGAGGCCCGCTGACGAGGGATTCTCTGGTGGTGTTGACGAATACCGCGCACCTTCCAGGGCGCGTTCTTCGTCTTCGGGCTCGGACTTTTCGCCCACTATCGGCGATAGGGTGAAAGAGGCTCTTGCCGAAGCTGCCGAAGCCGCGAAGGAAAAGGCGGAGTCAATAAGTGAATCCGCGAAGGAAAAGGCAGAATCAATCGGTGAAGCCGTCAGGGAAGGCGCCGAGGCCGCTGTAGAAAACGTCAAGGAGGCGGTAGAGATCGTATCCGATAAGACCGAGGAGCTTGCCGGGGAGTTTATAGATAAGGTGGAGGAAGCTGCCGCTGAGGCGGACAAGGATGTCAAGCTCGGCATCGAGATAGAGACCGTGCCAGCCGGCCAGCCGGGTTCATACGACGCTCCTTCTGATGGTGGAACTCCCGCCGGGGAGGGAACGGAAGCGGAGGATTCGCCCGAGGAAGCCGCTCTGGATGAGGACACGGTTACTGCTGAGGAAGTCACGCAGGTGGATGAGGAAACATCCCCCGAGGAGGAAGCTGAAACCCCCACGGAGGAACCAAAGAAATAATCGGCCTAAACAAGCCCGCAACAATCATCAGGGCTGCCTCACAATATCGAGGCGGCTCTTTTGCGTTTTTGAGTCAATCGGGAGAGATATTCTGATTTTTTAATGCGGCCGTTTGCGTCCATCGGTGAAATATAGTATTATCCGTATATAGTCACTGTGTGCGGCGCCATACGCGGCGCGTTCGGGCGTTGCCGGGTGGAGTAGTGCGTATGGCTCTGGCGGAGGGAATGGCGGATATGCGGTATTCAAGGCAGAACAAGATACTCGAAATCATAGGGAAATACGACGTAGAGACGCAGGAGATGCTCTCTGACCTTCTGCGGGAGAGCGGGTTTGAGGTCACGCAGGCGACCATCTCGCGCGACATCAAGGATATGAAATTGGTCAAGTCGCTCACTCCGGATGGAACATACAAGTACGTCCAGGCAGATGGCGCGTTCAGAGCGACCTCGGATCGTTACATCAAGATATTCAGGGATACGATACAGACCGTCGAACATTCAGGTAACATACTCGTAATCAAGACATTGCCGGGTTGCGCCAACGCGGCGTGCGAGGCGATAGATTCGCTCGGCTTTGATCACGCGCTCGGCACGGTGGCCGGTGACAACACGCTGTTCCTCATTGTGGACGATCCGGGGAACGCGCCCTCTCTTGCTAAGCGTTTCGAGTCGCTGCTAGAGTAGGCGTGCTTAAGGTGGCGTGAATGATCTCCCACATCCTTATACGCGATTTCGCTATAATAGAAAATATTGACGTCGATGTGTCCAGCGGCCTCGGCATCGTGACGGGCGAGACGGGCGCGGGCAAGTCCATTATAATAGAGGCGATCAGCATGGCGCTCGGCGCGAGGGCCGACACGGCCATGGTCAGGCATGGGCGCGACAGGGCGCTGATACAGATAGTGATCGACGAGTCCGGCATTCCGGAAGGGGAGAAGTCGGGCGTAGAAGTGCTGACAAGGGAAATATCGAAGGAGGGCAAGAGCGTCTGCCGCATAGACGGGGAGATCGTCACGCTCGCGCGCCTGCGCGAGGCCACGTCGCGCGTCGCGGACATACACGGGCAGTACGACCACCAGAGCCTGCTTGACCCCCATAGCCATATAGACGTCATAGACGGTTTTCGCGCGGACCTCATCTCCGGCGCGAAGGCGCGCGTCGCGGAGGCCTGGCGGGGGTATTCCGCAGCCAGGCGCGCCATGGACGGGCTGCTCGCGGGCGAGGCGAAGTCGAGAAGGGAACTCGACTTCCTTCGCTTCGAGGTGGGCGACATAGACGCGGCGCGGCCGCGGCCGGGCGAGTACGAGGCGCTGAAGGACGAGCTGAAGGTGATGCAGAGCAGCGAGCGGATATTCGGAGCGCTCTCTTCGGCATACGAGTCCCTCTCGGGAGGCGTGGTGTCGGCCGCGGACAGCCTCGCGCGCGCCGTGGGCGACCTGCGCGCGGTGTC
>JAISLZ010000050.1 GCA_031277015.1 Eubacteriales Family XIII. Incertae Sedis bacterium
TGATGGTCACCGAAGGTGGTGTAAGAAAAGCTGATCCCAAACCGTCGGACCGCGTCCGCTCACGCTCTATCTATTTCGACGGTAGCGGCGACTATGCGTCAATGGCTACTTCCAGCGGCCTTCTGGACCTGTCGCCCTATGACAAAGTCACGGTGGAGGTGTGCTTCAAAGAGGCGGTCAAAGATCAGGTAAAGATGCTCTACGAATTTACTGAAAACGCAAATCTTCCTGTGAATACGGGAGGGTTCTTCATATCCACGAACCAAAATGGAGAAGATCTATATCCCGGGGAGATACATTCTTGCACCAATAACATCGGGCATACAGGAACTACTGCTCATGGAGCAAAGGATTTTAAATGGCTGAACGATCCCTCGAAATTCTGCACTATCACGATGCAGATGTCAAAAGTGGCGGACGACACCGGTAGGCTATCCTTTGTAGACGGCGTCCCAGCACCCTTCTTTATGCCTACGGACCGCGAAGACCTTGTGGATAAAGCTACCGATGATACCAACACGATAGATGAGGGTGATTTTGCAAAAGCCAATTTTTACATTGGTAGCCGTGCTGGTAAGGAATCGTTTTTCAAGGGGGAGATTTATTCCGTGCGCATCTACGGCAGGAAGCTCACGGATTCCGAGATTCAGCGCAACGCCGAAGCGGACCGCCGCCGTTTCGGCGACTGATCCACAATATATGCCGCGCAGGTATACACTTTGAAGGTGGCTCGTCACACCTCCCTTGACTTACGGCGCGCGTGCTGATAGAGTGTATACAGAAAAACGGGGAGTCGCTTCTGGCGGCTGAGAGTAGGCGAAAGCCTTTACCCGATGAACCTGATTCGGCTCATACCGACGTAGGGAGAACCGCAGCGCGCGCAACGCACAATGAAAGTTCTTTTCAACAGGTATGAAAGGGACTTTTTTAATTCCCGGTTTTTCGCATTGGCCATCGCTATGTGGAATGGAGGTAAAAATTTTGGAAAAGAGAGGTTGGGAATTAAAAGACATTATCATGATGGGAGTGATCGGCGTTATCTTTGCGGCGCTTTACCTGGCGTCAACGTCGCTGTGGGTCGCCATGCAGACGGCCATGACGCCATTCGGGCTCGCCGTATTCGCGGTTGATATAGTCTATGGTATCTGGTTCATGGCCGGTTCGATCGCCGCGTTCATCCTCAGAAAACCCGGCACGGCTTTCCTCGCCGAATTCATGGCTGCGGTCATCGAGATGTTTATGGGCAACTTCGGTGGGCCTTTGGTCGTGCTGTTCGGCGCAGTGCAGGGCGCCGGCAACGAAGCGGGATTTGCGGCGCTTAGGTACAGGAATTTCAAGCTGCCCGGGATGATGCTCTCCGCGGTGTTCGCCGCCGTGTTCAGCTTTGTGGCGGAGATTATCACAGGCAGTGTCGTTTTGCTGTCGCTCGGACTTACGGTCGCGAGGCTCGCCGTGCGCGTCGTGAGCGCGTGCATTTTTACGGGGCTCATCGCGTGGCTCGCCGCCAAGGGCCTCGCGCGGACGGGCGTGCTCAAGAGCTACCCCGCCGGAGCCGACGTCAAGGCACCCAAAATTCTCGACGACTGATGGCGCGAGCTACGTAGCGGCCACAACACCAAACATGAAAAAGACAGGCAAGGAGGAAAGGATGAAAAATATCAACGTAACACTAGATTGGTTCCCTAACACAAACCACACCGGCATGTACGTGGCGATTGAAAAAGGGTATTACAGGAGCGAAGGGCTCGACGTCCATATCTCGGGCAAGGTACACGGCGTCATGACGACGGAAGGGGCGGACATTGTGGTTTCGCCGCAGCCCACGCTGCTGCTTGGCATGCTCGGGACCGGGGGCATCACCGGCGTCGCCGCGCTCACGCAGAGGTGCGACTCGGGCATCCTGTCGCTGAAAAGCGCGGGCATCACCCGGCCGCGCGAACTCACGGGCAAACGCCTGACGCACTGGGATCAGGAGTGGTTCCACCGGATCGTGGGCAAAGCAGTGGATGACGACGGCGGTGACTATAGCAAAGTTGTCAAAGTCCCTAAGGACGTTGGCGATATCGTCGCGACACTCGGCGCGGACGCGGACGCGACATGGATATATAAGAACTGGGAGTATTTTGAGATGAAGCACGCGGGCAAGGACGTGAACTATTTCGCATTTGCGGATTTTGGTGAGCTGTACGATTTCTGCGCGCCGGCTGTCTGCGCCAAGCACGCAACCATAGACAGCGACCCTGAAGCGCTGAGAAGCTTCCTCGGCGCTACGGACAGAGGCTACATAGACGCGGCCGCTGACCCGGAGGAAGGCGCGGCGCTGCTTTCCGGGCATATGGACGGCTTTGGCAGGGCGCTCATCTTTGAGAGCCAGAAATACGCGTCCACGCTATATCTGGACGCATCTGGGCACTGGGGCACGATGCGTCCGGCGCGCTGGGACAATCTGGCCGACTGGATGGTGGAGGAGAAACTGATCCCGGGGAGAGGCGCCCGTGAATTCACAAACGAATTCCTCCCGCGATAAGCTGTCGCTGGAAAACGTCACTTTTTCTTACGACAAAGACGGGGATCACCCCGCCCTGTCCGGTTTTGACCTGTCATTTCCGGCGGGCGGGATATCCGTCCTTACGGGCCCGTCGGGCTGCGGCAAGAGCACGGTATTCTATATCGCGGCCGGTATCTATCCTAAGTATGCCGGCGTCCTGCTGTCAGGCAGCGCACGTCTCGGCGGCACGGACATTGCGGCGCTCACGCCGGAGGTCAGGGCGCACCGGATCGGCATGATGTTCCAGAATCCGGACCTGCAATTCTGCATGGACACCGTATATAACGAGCTCGTCTTTTGTCTGGAGAACATATCGACACCGCGGGAGGCCATAGGGGACGCGGCGGAAGACGCGCTGGAGTTTTGCGGCATCGGGCATCTGAAGATGCGGAGTCTCAGCACTCTGTCGGGTGGCGAAAAACAGAAGGCTATGCTGGCCTGCGCCGTCGCAATAGACCCCGAGTGGCTGTTGCTGGACGAGCCCTTTGCCAATATAGACGACCGGTCCGCCAGGGACATCGCCGGGAAGCTGAAACGTTTTGTTCGTGAGAAGGGCAAGAGCATAGTGGCCGTCGACCACAAGCTCGATGTGTGGCTGGATATTGCGGGTTCCATCACGGTGATGGGGCAGGGAGGACGGATCGCCTTGGAGATGGAAGATCCGAAGATATGCGATCTCCTGGGGCTTCCGCAGCTAGGCGTGGATATCCCGCAGCGGCCTTACAGACTCAGGGACGGCGCGGCGCAGCATGCGGGCGAACCGCCGGAGGGGAGAGCGGGCGGACCTCTTATCCTAACGGATGTTTCGGCTTCTGTGGGGCCGGGCGGGCGCAAAGAGATCATACGCAGCCTTGACGCGGAATTCCGCGCGGCGCGTTCCCACGCTTTGCTGGGCGAGAGCGGTGTAGGCAAAAGCACGCTGCTCGAAGCGATATGCGGATTCAGGAAATATCGTGGGCGTATCACTCTCGCAGGTGAGGATATCCGTCCCGCGCCGCTCCGGCGTCCACGCAATGACATCGGATTCGTATTTCAGAACCCGCAGGATCAATTTGTCGCGGCCACGGTGTACAGGGAAATAATGATCGGCTTGAAGGCGCGTGCGCGCCACGGGGATATCGCGGATCCCGGCGCGGAAGCCGAGAGGATACTGAGGAACGCAGGCCTATGGAAGTATAGGCAGCTGTCGCCATACATGCTCAGCCAGGGGGAGCAGCGAAGGCTCGCACTCTCCGCACTGATCGCGTACAGGCCAAGGCTGCTGATTTGCGACGAGCCTACCTACGCCCAGGATCTGCGGTCGCTGCTGTCCGTCATGGATATGCTTGACGCCAACGTCCGCGAAGGGGGGCTGACGCTCCTGTTCTCGACACATGACAGGAAACTCTCGCGTGACTACGCCGACCATATATGGGAACTTACATCGGAGGGTATCTATGAGATCGATCAATCCGACCTGTAAGTTCTTCGGTATATTCCTGTCCGCCATAATCCTTGCCGTATTCTACGTGCCAGAACTGAACTTCTTCGTCCTCGCCGCCTGCATGGCCGCCACCGTCTCCGCGCATCCCCCCGCAAAGCTGGTCCTAGCCGTCATGCTGCCCACGACGCTGCTCGCAGTCGGCATATTCTTCTCGGCGTACAGGTTTTCAAGCGACACCGTGATAGGGGCGCACAGAGGTATATTCTCCGACGTGCACATGCTCAACGGGCTTCTGCTATCTGGCAGGCTACTCGCGTTCGCCGCCCTCGGGATGCTGTTCATCCTCACGACCGACCAGATCGATTTCATCCGTTCGCTGAACCTGCAGCTCAAGCTGCCGGCCAAATTTGCCTACGGGATAATAGCCGCATGGGGCATGTTCCCCAGGATGGTGCGCGAATATGCAAAGACGCGTTCTGCCTTCCGCGCGCGCGGCCTACGTACGGGCTTCGCCTCGCCCGCGCTGCTGCTACCGCTGCTCGTGAAGTCCGTGCGCTGGTCCGAAGCGATAGCCATCGCCATGGAGTCAAAGGGGTTCAGCGAATCCGGCGTCCGCACGGCCCTCCGCACCTATCCAATGCGTTCGAGGGACGTCGCCTTCCTCATCCTGCCTTCGCTCGCCGTCATTGCCTGTGGCCTATTGCTAACGGTTTAAAAAAAGAAAATATGAACCATAGGCGACGGCCGGCGCGATTATCGTCATGCCGCCGTTGAAAAGTGTGTCTTTCGGTGTTATAGTTAGAATGCATCAAACAGAGTGAAGCGCAGCTACGCGGGAGGTTACCAAATGGCCAAAAATAAGACAAAAGACGAGATCGAAGCGGAGGAGGAGCTTGACACCATCACGCTCGAATTTGACGATGGCGTGGTCCTGGAGACAGAGGTCCTGGGTGTGTTCGATTCCGGCGGCAAAGACTACATTGCCCTCGTTCCGGACGACGGGTCAGATGACGTGTACATCTACGGGTACAAGGAGATAGACGGTGGCGATGACGAGTTTGAATTGCTTGACATCGATGACGAGGATGAATTTTCAGAGGCGGTGGCGACCTTCGAGAAGCTTATGGACATGGAGGCGATCGCGGAAGATTAATCCATGGCGGACGGACGCAGCGCGTCTTTCTTTTATGTACATTTGCTTACTTCTATGTGTTAGGTAGGGAGTATATCATGATTACGACAAATTTGGACAGGATGGATGAAAAGATAAAGGCGTTCAGCAAATTCGGAGCCCTGGAGGGTGGCGGCATCACGAGGCTGTCGCTGTCGGAGCCTGCTCTCGAGGCGAGGGCGGAGTTCAGGAGGCGAGTCCTTGCGCTTGGTATGACGCTTGAGTCGGACGATATAGGCAACATCTACGCGACATATCCGGGCACGGAGGAGGGCCTTCCTCGCATAGTCATGGGCTCTCATATGGACTCCGTCCGGAATGGCGGCAACTATGATGGGATATACGGCGTGCTCTCGAGCCTCGAGGTGGCTGAGACCGTTATCACAGAAGGCATCAAGCTGCGCCATCCGATCACTGTGATGGTGTGGACAAACGAGGAAGGCGCGCGCTTCGAACCGGCCATGATGTCCTCGGGAATAGTCATGAATAAGTGGACGAAGGAATCTATGCTCGCGGTGGCCGAGACGGGAGGTACGGTCACGTTCGGCGAGGCGCTCGAGGCGAGCGGATGGGTGGGCGATGAAGCCAATAGGCTGAACGACCGGGACTACTGCGCCTACTTCGAGCCGCATATAGAGCAAGGACCGGTTCTCGAGGAGGAGGGTCTGGATATCGGAGTGGTAGAGGGTGTGGTCGGGATGGTCAACTACGACATCATACTCGAGGGTGTGTCGAGCCACGCGGGCACGACACCTCAGAGCTACCGCAAGGACGCGCTCAGAGCGGCCTCGAAAATCATACTCGATCTGTGGGACAAGCTCGGTGCTATAGCTGGCGATCTCGTATTCACGACGGGTGAGATCACATGCCGTCCCAATATTCATACGGTCGTCCCGAACTACGTGAAGTTCTCGCTAGACGCCCGCCATCAGGACATGGACGTCATCGCCAAGGTCGTGGATGTGATAAAAAACCTACCCGACGAGGTCTACGGATGCAGGCTCAGTTATGAGGAACATTGGGGCAGGAATACGATACAGTTCGACGGTAGGCTGATCGGCTACGTTGAGGGAGCGGTGAAGGATCTGGGCTATAGCTATAGGCACATGTATTCTGGCGCGGGCCATGACGCGCAGTACGTATCAGAGCTCCTGCCTGCCGCCATGATCTTCATCCCCAGCAAGGACGGCCTGTCGCATACCGTGGTCGAGTATTCGTCACCGGAACAGACCTGGCATGGCGCGAACGTGTTGCTGAACGCGCTCATAGAAGCGGACAGGAACTTCTGAATTGTTTTAAAATTTAAGTGCAAAGGCCGCCCTAAACGGGCGGCCTCGTTGCGTCCTGTCTATATATCTGTCACTTGATCTGCTTGATGCTTTCTATCACGACGGGGGAGGTGGGCGCGTCGTTCGCCGAGGTCTCTACGGCGGAGATGCTGTCCACCACGTCCATTCCGCTCGTCACGTGCCCGAACGCCGCATACTCCCCGTCAAGGAACACCGAATCGGCGTTCGTGATGAAGAACTGGCTTGACGCCGAGTCAGGGGACTGCGACCTCGCCATGCTGATGACGCCGCGCTTGTGGCTGATGGGATTGTCCACTCCGTTGGAGGAGAACTCTCCTTTAATGGTGGTGTCCGCGCCGCCCATACCCGTGCCTTCAGGGTCGCCGCCCTGTATCATGAAACCGGGTATGATGCGATGAAAGGTGAGGCTGTCGTAGAAACCCTCGTTTACGAGCTTCAGAAAGTTCTCTACGGTATCAGGCGCGGCGGACGGGTCGAGTTCTATGTCTATCTTCCCGCCGTCCTGCATTGTTATCTCCACTATAGGCTTGGTATCCGTCACTTGGGTCTCCTCCTTATCACTTACGCTGCTGGCATCTTTGGCGCTGCAACCGGCCAGCGACGCGGCCAGCGTCACGGCCGCCAGAAAAACGGCAATTGAAATCGCCGCAGGCCTTTTCATTTTCAAATGTTTCATTATCATTCGTCTCTTTTTTTCAATTTTTTTATCAAATCGAAGGTCTCATCGGAGATCACATGCTCCATGCGACACGCGTCGCCTGCCGCCGTGTTCCCGCTCACTCCGTTGGCAACGAGCCAATCATAGATGGTTGAATGTCGCTCATAGACCTGCTCCGCCGCTCCCTGACCTTCATCCGTCAGCGTGATGAATCCATCGGCGTCCACTCTTATGAGTCCTGATTCGCGCAGTTTTCTTACTGCCACGCTGACGCTGGGTCTCGAATAACCGGTCTCGCCCACTATGTCGATGGACCTGACTTCCCCCTTCTTTCTGGACAGGAGTAGGATGGTCTCGAGATAGTCCTGCGCGGATGTTCGTATCTCCATACTTTTCCCTTTCATTCGGACGCGCCTGTCGTACGGCAGACATTGTTTCCATGTATTATATCATATCTATATCGGACACGCGGGCCGCATAGTCGCAAAATCCACCCCAAATTCGGCAAATGTCTGCACGTAGAACGATATTGCCTTTTCTACGTTGACATACGGTGAAAAGCTCAAATATACTTCATGACATGTGATGATTTGCCCGATCGGAGATATGTTTATGAATATAGTAGATATAGGGGCAATCGGCGTTATGCCCACCGGGAGCTGTATCATGGCGAGACCTCGTGTCGATACACTTCTGTCTGATGCGCTTGAAAAGAGTGTGACTCTCGTCTACGCGGGCGAGGGCTGTGGCAAGACCTATGCGGTGTATTCTTACCTTATGGGTATAGACGCGCGCATCTCGTGGGTGCAATTGTCAGAATCGGACAATGATCCGTCGAGATTCTGGGAGAATATCTGCAATTCTGTCTCGCGCACATGCCGGGAGTGCGCTACGGAGCTTTCCGGGATGGGTTTTCCCGGAGCGGGTGAGCGCTATGGCAGAAGTTACGACAAGGTATTGAATATGCTGAAGCCAAACGTGCGTTATGTGCTCGTGTTTGATGACGTACATCTGATAAAGGATCCCGATGTGATGTCATTCATGTTCGCACTCGCCGAAAATCCGCTTCCAGGCGTTGCGCACGTATTCATATCGAGGGAAGAAACGATATCTCCCTACGATGTGAATCCTTCCGACGATGATTTCATGATAATAGATGAGAACGATCTGCTGTTCACTAAGATTGAGGTAGCGGATTACCTGTCTGTACTCGATATAGACATTACATCCGCTCTCGTAGACGAGGTATACACGGCGAGCGAGGGGCTCGCGCATCTCGTCAACCTCGCGGGCAAACTGATAAAGAAAAGGCCTGACGCGACCAAAAATATCCGAAGCGCGTTGAGGCGCAATATCACAAAACTTATCGACGAAAATTTCTTTGAATCGTCGATGGAGGAGATGAAGAAGTTTTTCATCAAACTCTCCCTGCTTGATCATCTGTCGGACAATCTCGTACATTCACTTCCCGGCGGAGCGGATATGATAGAGAACGCGATGAGAAAGACTTCGCTGATTCGCTACGATACGTATATGTGTTCATATCATCTTCATCATTTATTTATAGAATTTCTCAGGGACAAGGAGGGAATGTTATCGGATGAAGAAAGGACTGAGACCTATCGCGTAGCTGCGGAATGGTGTTCGGAGAACAATTACAGGCTCGAAGCGATGGGATACTACGAGAAGATGGGGGATTATGTCTCGATAATAAGGATAGCGGATTCCATGCAGCTCGATATAGACTTTCACTCAGGTGCGTATCTGCTCGCTATCCTCGAACGCGCGGCTCCAAATGTGTTCGAGAAAAATCCGGACGCGCGCGTTCTCTACACGAGGATGCTGCTCTCGCTGGGTAGGATCGACGACGCCATAGAAAAGCTTGAGGAGTTCATCTCCGCAATGGAGTCGCGTAAGGTGAGCAAGGCCGATGCGTCCATCCTCGTCTGGCTATACAGCAACCTCGGATTCGCTAGGATAATTAAAGCGACTGATACTGGCGAATACGATTTTGCCGATACTTTCGGAAAAGCTGCCGCGTATATGAAAAAATCCGGTGCGAAATCGGCGCCTACCACCGTCAATGCGTCCATCATGCCGTATGCCTGCGTGGTAGGAAGTAGCAGGAGTGGGGAACCTGAGAAGTATATCGACGAGATCAAGCGCGCGATACCGTTTACGGTCCACGCGCTAGGCGGTTGCCTCTACGGTTCGGACGATTTGACCATATCCGAGGCGGCGTATTATCGCGGGGATATGTCGTCGTGCGAGAGATACGCTATCCAAAGTTGCCTGAAGGCGAGGGAGATGGGGCAGTCGTATATCGAGGGCAGAGCACTGTTTCTGCTGCTACGCATGAATCTCTGCCGGGGCAGATACCCAAAGATAGGTGAGGTGCTCGCTCAGCATGAGGAACTTGTAAAAAAATTCAAGATATATCTTCAATGTATGCAGCATGAGGTAATGCTCAGTTGGTATTACGGGTCTATAGGGGAGATGGATAATGTCGCGCCATGGGTTAGGAGCGATTTCTTGTCGGCGGAACCGGACGCATATATTACGGGCTTGGAGGATATGGCGAAGCTGAAATACTATCTTGCGGAGAAACGGTATCACGCGATGCTCGCGTTCCTCGACAGGAGGCCGGAGTCACATGGCATCAGGAAATTCCTTCTCGGCCGCATAGAGATGGCAGCGGTTGAGGCGGTATGCCTATACAATATTAAGGATAGAAAGGGCGCTATAGCGGCGCTTGAGAACGCGTATGAGATGTCAGCCCCCAACGCCTTTGACATGCCCTTCATCGAACTTGGGAACAGTATGCGCTCGTTGGCGGGGGCCGCGCTGCGCGGAAACGATGCGGGTATTCCGCAGGATTGGCTCGAGCAGATAAGAAGCAAGTCTGCTACATACGCCAAGCGCATAGCTCACGTGAAGTCGAAGTATAGGCAGGAGACCGGCAAGGACGGTGATATTCAGTTGACGATGAAGGAAAGAGAGGTACTGCACGATATGTCACAAGGGCTTTCCCGCACGGAGATCGCCACTTACAGAGGCATATCGGTCAACACCGTCAAAGCTATGATCCAGATAATATACGAAAAACTCGGGGCGGATAACAGCATGGACGCTTTGCGCATAGCGATATCAAAGGATATGATCTAAAAAACGTCGCAAGCGCCGTCACAAAATTATAAAGTGACTATTTTTCGTTGACATCAGACAAAATATTGCACTATACTTTCAGAGAGAAAAAGATTATAACATTTTAAGATAGTTATGGGTAAGGCGGAAATATCATCGATCAGGAATGATAGTTTTATCATGGCGAGACCGCGCGTCGAGGCGCTGCTGTCAGCGGCAATGGAAAAGCCGGTCACGCTTATTCACGCTGGCGCGGGCTGCGGCAAGTCCTGCGCTATGTATTCGTATCTTTCGGGCATAGAAGCTCGCGTGATTTGGATACAGCTGTCCGAAGCTGACAACACGCCTTCGAGGTTTTGGGAGAATGTCTGTAACACGGTCGCGAACATCGATGACGGTAGCAACTCCGCCATGATACTCACGGGCATGGGCTTCCCCGGTTCGGGCGAGCGCTACAAGCTGTGCTACGACATGATATTAGATATCTTGAAGCCGAACCTGCGCTACGTGATTGTGTTTGATGATGTGCATTTGATAAACGACGCCGACGTCAGGTCGTTCATGCTTGCTCTAGCCAACACTCCATTTCCGGGATTATCCAATATATTCATCTCGAGGGAAGCAAGCATAACCACGTACGATGTAGATACCCCGGATGAGGATTTCGTGGTAATCGACGAGCACGACCTGCTGTTTACCAAGGCCGAGGTGGCTGATTATCTATCAATGCTCGAGGTCCATCCGTCGCATGCCCTAGTAGATGAAATATACTCCGCTAGTGAAGGTCTCGCGCACCTCATAAACCTCGCTGGCAAGCTCATCAAAAAAAGGCCGGAGTCGACCAACCAGATAGGCGATGTCATCAGACTCAATGTCTCCAAGATCATAGACGAGAACTTTTTCGAGGAATCTACTGACGATATGAAAAAATTCCTGGTCAAGCTCTCTTTGCTCGATCATCTTTCACACAGTCTGGTGCATTCGCTGCCGGGCGGCTACGAGCGCATCGCGGAAGCTATGAAGATGACCACCATGATACGTAGCGACGTATATATGCACGACTATCGCCTGCACAATATTTTCACTGAGTTTCTCGCCGACAAGGAGTATCTGCTGACTGGCGAGGAGAAGTTTGATACGTACAGGATGGCTGCGGAATGGTGCTCGGAGAACAATTACAGGCTCGAGGCAATAGGATACTATGAGAAAATGGGAGACTACACCTCGATAGTGAGCATAGCCAGCTCCATGCTGCTCGACATTGATTTTCATTCCGGAACGTACTTGCTCGACATTCTCGAGCGTGCGGCTCCCGGTCTGTTTGAGGAGAACCCGGGCGCGCGGGTTCTATACACCAGAATGTTGCTCTCGCTCGGCAGGGCAGACGAGGCTATAGAAAAGCTCCAGGAGTTCATCTTGTCTATGGAGTCGCAACATATAGGAAGGGATGAGGCTGAGATTCTGATCTGGCTGTATAACAATATGGGCTTTGCGAAGATATTGAAGGCTACCGACGCAGGCGGGTATGACTTTGCGGAGTCTTTCATGAAGGCCAGCGAGTACATGAAGAAAGCGGGTATAGAGAAAGCGCCCTTTACGATCAATGTGTCTATCATGCCCTATGCCTGTGTGGTGGGAAGCAGCAAGAAGGGAGAGCCCGAGAGGTTCATCGAGGAGATAGCAAGGTCAATACCGTACACCGGGCATACGCTCGGCGGCTGCCTGTACGGCGCCGACGACCTGACAATGTCGGAGGTCGCATATTACAGGAGCGATATGGCCGCGTGCGAGAGGTACGCGATTCAGAGTTGCCTCAAAGCGAAGGATAAAGGGCAGTCATATATAGAGGGCAGGGCGTTGTTCCTGTTGCTTCGCATGAACCTGAGCCGCGGCAGGTTTGACAAGATAAACGAAGTGCTCACTCAGTACGACCAGCTCATGAAACGCTCGGACAATTATATGGAGCGTATACAGCATGACATAGTGCTCAGCTGGTACTACGCCTCAATAGGTGAAACGGATAACGTCGCGCCGTGGGTCAAGGGCGACTTCATGACCAGGGAGATTGATGCCTACATCAACGGACTCGAGGATATGACGAAGATCAAATACTACCTATGCGAAAAGAAACATCACGCGTTGCTCGCATATCTCGACAGAAGGCCGACGACGCACGGCGTCAGGAAGTTTATCCTGGGTCGTATAGGTATGGCGGCCAGTGAGGCGGTCTGCCTCTATAATATCAAGGACCGTAAGGGTGCGATCGAGTCTCTTAGAATGGCATACGAAATGTCCGCACCCAACGCCTTCGATATGTCCTTTATCGAGATGGGCAACAATATGCGCTCCCTGGCGGGCGCCGCGTTACGTGAGAAGGATTGCGGTATTCCCGTACCCTGGCTCGAATCGGTCCGTAGCAGAGCAGCGACATACGCCAAGCGTATAGCTCACGTGAAATCACGCTACAGGCAAGCGGTCGGCAAAGAGGGTAATATACAGCTAACATTGAAGGAGAAGGAAGTCCTGCAGGATATGTCGCAGGGACTTTCGCGTACGGAGATCGCAGCTTACAGAGGCATCTCGATCAACACGGTCAAAGCGATGCTGCAGATTATCTACGAAAAACTCGGTGCGGATAACAGCATGGATGCCCTGCGCATAGCGATATCGAATCATCTTATCTAGTCTCACGTGACTCCAATGTATTATAATAAACGTGAGGATCAGATCGGAGTAGAATATGGAGAGGACGATACCGTTAAACGAGTATGAGCGTCTGTGCAAGGCGTTCTACGAAAGGGAACTGGATCCCGAGGAGTTTTTGAACGGGCGCGACAGCCTTGCGGATGAGGTAGCCGACTCTTTCTCCGGCGTCAGGGCCGACGCTGTCAAGTTCCGTAGCGACGCCATGACGAATCTCATGCGCTCGTACGGGAATCTGTCCGAAGATACGTTGATTCCCGAAAAGGTCGATATCAATGTGGTGCATCTCCCCCGGTATATGCCAGTCACCAACCACAGTCACGCTTTTATCGAATGTATGTACGTGGCCGGTGCGAGTTGTGAAATGATAATAGGCGATGAGCGTATCGAGGTGAGGGAGGGCGATCTTTTTCTGCTCGCGCCGGGTGTCTGTCACCGTACGAGGGCGTACTGTGATGACGGCATAGTCATCTACATCATGGTGCGTAGGTCAACGTTCCAAAAAAGCTTCATCGCGCTGTTGCGCGGGTCAGACATTCTTGCGGATTTTTTTGCTCATACCATATTCGGCAGAAGTGCGCAGTCATATCTGTTGTTCCACACGGTAGGAGACGAGCGTCTGCGTGAATGGATATTCAGCATGTACGACGAGGCGATGAGCCGGGACAGCTATTCGGCCCGAATGCTTAATACTCAGTTTGAGTGGATGTGCCTCCATTTGCTTCGCAATCACATCAAACGCATGGATATTTGCGGCAGTTTGGATGATGTAAAGACCGCGGAGATACTGTGGTACATTTCGGATCATGTGGAGGATGTGAGCCTCTCCACCATGGCGTGTGAGTTCGGTTATTCCACCGGTTATCTGTGCAGGCTTATCAGGAAGCTGACGGGATACAAGTTCTCGGATCTCGTGCAGAGGATCAGACTTGATCGGGCGTGCGATCTGCTCGAAAACAGCGGGATCGGCATATCGAAGATTGCTCAGGATGTGGGATACTGTGATACGAGCAACTTTTATAAGGCGTTCAAAAGGTATTATGGCATGACACCGGCCAGCTATCGGCAGCAGCCGTCGGATGCGATAAAAGAGGGTGCATGAACAAAAAACGGTAACCATAAAAGACGTTGCGCTTAATGCCTGTGTTTCATAATTGAAACGGGAGTTCAATCTTTGTTGGCGCATCGGTGTTTTTGTGCACTTCGCGAGCCTTCATCTTTTTTAGAAATACGGGCTATGGCTATATCCCTCGCTTTGGCACGGAATTTGCTTTACTCAATATTAAAAAAACCGGGATCGAAGGGAGCGCGCACAGCATGAATGCGGACAGCATAGGCGTCAAGGTCGGCATAGTCAGGGGCGGCACGAGCAAGGGCATATTCATCATGGGAGGCGACCTGCCCGCGGAGCGGGGGCTGCGCGACCGCACGATCCGCGCCGTGTTCGGCAGCCCCGATATCCGTCAGATAGACGGTCTAGGCGGCGCCGACGTGCTGACGAGCAAGCTCGCTATCATAGAGCCGCCGTCCGTGCCGGGCGCCGACGTTGACTATACCTTCGGGCAGGTCGGGATAGACACGGGCTTCGTCGACTACAAGGGCAACTGCGGCAACATCTCTTCGGGGGTAGGGCCGTTCGCGATAGACGCCGGTATAGTCAGGGCGAAGGAGCCTGTGACTAAGGTGAGGATTCACCTGACGAACAGCGGGAAGATACTCGTCGCCGAGGTGCCGGTGAAGGGCGGCAAGGCGGCCGTGGAGGGCGACTACGCGATAGACGGCGTTCCCGGCACGGGCGCTCGCATCGCTATGGACTGGACGGGCAGCATAGGGGCGATCACGGGAGGCCTGCTCCCCACAGGGAACGCGGTGGATGCAGTTGTCACGGAGGACGGGGAATACGAGGTGTCGCTCGTGGACGCGGGCAACCCGCTCGTGTTCGTAGAGGCCGCGGCGCTCGGGCTCGCGGGGACGGAGAGTCCGGCGGAGATCGAGGCGGACTCGGGGCTCATGGCGGCAATAGAGAGACTGCGGAGCCGGTGCGCCGCGATATTCGGCATGGTGGACGACCCTGCGGACGCGACGGAGCAAAGCCCGTACGCGCCGTTCTTCGCCATCATCTCGGGGCCCGCGCCCTATACGGCGCTGAACGGCTCCCCGGTGGGCGCGGCGGACGTGGACGTGGTGTCGCGGCTGCTCTTCATGCTGCATATGCACAAGGCGTACCCGATCACGGGGACGGTCTGCACGGCGGCCGCGTCGATGATCCCCGGCAGCATAGTGCACAGGCTCATGCGTCCGGACGCCATGGATCTTCCCGTGCTGAGAATCGGGCACCCGAGCGGCGTCATAGATGTCGACAAGCTGTGGCATGAGGACGCGGGTGGCATCGTGATAGACAAGATAGCGATAGGGCGCACGGCGCGCACGATACTTGAAGGTACGTGCTACGTGAGAAAATCCGCTGTATTCGGGGAATAGGCCGTGGGACGAGCCGTGGGAAAAACGATGTCGGAGAAGATATTGGCGAGGGCCGCTGGCGTGGAAAACGCGTCGGCGGGCGACATCCTGTGGGTGGATGTGGATATGGCCATGATGGACGACATACTGGGCCCGCGCATAGGTATAGCGGAAGGGCTGAAGGAGTTCGGCGACAGGCTGTGGGACGAGGGGAAGGCCGTCGTCATATCCGACCATTACATGCCGCCCGCGAACATCCATCAGGCCGAGATAGTCAAGTTCACGCGGGACTGGTCGAAGTCACACGGCGTGGATAATTATTTCGAGTTCGCCGGGCCCTGCCATCAGGTCATGGCCGAGGGAGGCTTTGTCAGGCCCGGAGAGATCGTGCTAGGCACGGACAGCCATACGTGCATGGGCGGCGCCTTCGGAGCCTTCGCAACGGGAGTTGGGTCGACAGAGATGCTAGGCATACTCGTCACCGGGCGGACATGGCTGCGCGTGCCCGAAACGATAAGGGCGGTGTGGCGCGGCAGGCTGCCTTCCGGCGTCATGGCAAAGGATATTTCGCTGAAGACCATAGGCGAGGTAGGGCACGCGGGCGCGACCTACAAGGCCGTCGAATATTCGGGCGATACGATAGACGGCCTGCCGATGGACGAGAGGCTCGCGATAACGAACATGGCAGTGGAGATGGGCGCGAAGGCCGGGCTCATGCGCTGCGACGGCAGAACGCGTGAGTATCTCGAAGAGCGCGGCATAACGGTGGATGAAAACCGCGTCTCCTTCAGCGACGCGGACGCTGAGTTCGCGGAGACCTACAGCTTTGACGCGGCGGCGCTCACCCCTGTGGTCGCCTGCCCGCACGAGGTGGACAACGTGTACAGCATAGACGATATCCCGGAGACGGCGATAGACCAGGCCTACCTCGGCTCGTGCACGGGCGGCAGGCTCAGCGACCTCAGGGCCGCGGCCGCCCTCGTGAAGGGCAGGAAGATCGCGAAGGGCGTCAGGTTCCTCGTCTCTCCCGCGTCCGTTCCTATATGGAAGGAAGCGGACCTGGACGGCACGCTTGCAACGCTCGCGGAGGCCGGGGGCACGATACTCGCGCCGACGTGCGGCGTCTGCGTGGGCCTGCATTCGGGCATACTCGCCGCAGGCGAGAGGTGCATCTCGTCGAGCAACAGGAATTTTGTCGGGAGGATGGGCAGCAAGGACGCGGAGATCTACCTCGGCTCGCCTCTGTCCGTGGCCGCCGCCGCGCTCGCGGGCAGGATAGCCGACCCACGCGGGTTCATCCGGGAGGGCATATGAAAGCTAAAGCTGTCATAGAGGGCAGGGCGCTGAAATACGGCGACAACATCAATACGGACATCATCTCACCTCCGCAGTACATGGAACTGCCGGTATCCGACGCCGCGGCCTACGCCATGGGCGCCGTCGATCCGGGCTTTGCGGAGAAGGCTGGGACGGCGAACATATTCGTCGCCGGCAAGAACCTCGGGTCGGGCTCGAGCCGGGAGACCGCGCCGCTCACGCTGAAATACCTCGGGATAGAGGCCGTGGTGGCAGAGTTTTTTGCGCGGATATTCTACCGCAACTGCATCAACATCGGCATCCCGGCCATAGAGTGCGCGGACGCGGGGCGCATATCGGAGGGAGACGAGCTCGAAGTGGACACGGCCGCAGGCGTGATCCGCAATCTGGCGAAGAAGGAGTCGTACGCGTGCAGCCGCATACCGGCGCACATATCCGCGCTGATAGAGGACGGCGGCCTGATAGGGCATCTTAGGGTAGAGAAAGAGGGCAGAAAATGATAAAAAACGCGCTTGAGGGAATCAAGGTGATAGACCTGAGCAGGGTGCTCGCCGGGCCGTACTGCACGATGCTGCTCGCGGATATGGGGGCCGACGTCGTGAAGGTCGAGATACCCGGCGTGGGGGACGACACGCGCGCCTTCCCGCCGTTCATAGAAGACGAAAGCGTGTATTTCAAGAACATGAACAGGAACAAAAGGGGGGTGACCCTGAACCTGAAGCATGAGAGGGGGAAGGAAATATTCCTGGAGCTTGCCAGGAAGGCCGACATGCTCGTGGAGAACTACCGGCCCGGCACGATGGAGAAGCTCGGCCTCGGGTACGACGAGCTGCGGAAGGCCAATCCGGGCCTCGTGTACGGGGCGATCTCGGGGTTCGGGCATACAGGGCCTTATTCCGGGCGCGCGGGGTACGACATCATAGGGCAGGCCATGAGCGGCATCATGAGCGTCACCGGGTGGCCGGACAGCGGCCCGACGCGTACGGGCGGCCCCATCTCGGACGCGATGTCGGGCATCTCGCTCGCGCTCGGACTGCTCGCCGCCTACAGGTACAGGGAGGTCACGGGCGTAGGCCAGAAGGTGGACATATCCCTCGTGGATACGCTCGTCTCAAGCATGCAGATAATCAACCAGATATACCTCGCGACGGGCAGGCTGCCGCAGCGCATAGGCAACAGGTACGAATCGACCTACCCTTACGACACATTTGACACGAAGGACGGGGCGACCGTGGTCATCGGGTGCGCCAACGACAAGGCATGGCGCATACTCTGCAATCTCATGGGGCGCGAGGAGCTGATAGACGACCCGCGCATGGCCACGAACAAGCTCCGCGTCGAGAACCATGAACTGATACGCCCTATAGTGCTGGAGTGGACGCGCACGAAGGACGCGGAGGAACTCGTCGGCCTGCTCCTGGACAGCGGCTGCCCTGCCGCGCCCATATACGACATAGAGCAGGTCTCCCGTGACCCGCACATCGCGGGGGCGAGGGATATGTTCCCTGTGATAGAATATCCGAGGATAGGCAAGCTCAAGGTCACGGGTTCGCATCTGAAATTCACCCGGACGCCTGCGGGGCCGCGGACGCCCGCACCCGACCTCGGGCAGCACAACGAGGAAGTGTACGGCGAGATGCTGGGGCTGGGTGCGGACGAGCTCGCCAGGCTGAAAGAGGGCGGCATCATATGAGATGGCGCCGCCGGACCGCCGGCTCATGGACCGTACCTACAGGGAGGAGAATATGAATCTGCCGAAAAAAATAGACATTGTAGAGGTCGGCCCGCGCGACGGGCTGCAGAACCTCGCGGACTTCATACCCACGGAGCACAAGATACGCCTGATAGAGCTGCTGGTCGCCGCAGGCGTGAAGTATCTCGAGCTCACGTCGTTCGTGCACCCCAAGGCGATACCGCAGCTCGCCGACGCTATGGAGGTAACTGCCGCGGCCATGGAGAAGTACGGGGGCGACGATTCCCTGTATTTCAACGCCCTCGTGCCCAACGAGAGGGGAGCGGAAAACGCCGTGAAATGCGGCCTTGACACGGTCAGCGTCGTCATATCCGCCAGCGAGGCGCACAACAGGGCCAACGTCAACAGGACGGTGGACGAGTCGCTTGAGGGGCTCGCGGACATAGCTGCGGCGTTCCCGGAACTGAATATAAGGTTCGATATGGCGACGGCCTTCGGCTGCCCGTTCGAAGGCCCCGTCCCGGAGGGCAAAGTCCTGAGCCTCATAGGGAGGGCTGCGGACATCGGCATCGCCGAGGTGGTGCTGTGCGACACGATAGGGATAGCCGACCCGGCGCATACGGAGTCGCTCATCAGCGCCGTGAAGAAGGCATTCCCGAAGCTGCCCTTGGCCATGCACATGCATGACACGAGGGGCCTCGGGCTCGCGAATATCCTGACCGGCATGCAGTGCGGCGTGACAGCGTTCGAGACCTCGGTCGGCGGGCTCGGCGGATGCCCGTTCGCGCCGGGCGCGGCGGGGAACACCACGACGGAGGATCTGCTGAACATGGCGGATCGCATGGGCGTAGAGACGGGCGTATCGCTCAGCAGGTTCTATGACGCCATATATTTCGTGAAGGGCAATATCAAGGAGGGGCTCACGAGCCGAATGGCGGGCGTGCCGCGCAGTGAGGGAAGCATTGATCAGCGCTTCCCTAGGAAGGCGATTGCCCTGCCTTACTGACAACAAAAAAAACACTCACATGCAGGCGGCGGCGCCGGACGTGCTGCATTTTTTTTATTTCAATCACGCAAGGGCCTTATGTTATAATTGTAGCCACAATTGCGGCCGGGGGCATGGCGCGGAGGGAGGACAAGATGGGCAGGAAGTCCAAGATAAAGATGGCGCTCATCGCCACGTATCCGGAGATGTCCAAGATATTCCTGGACATCGCGAACAAGCGCGGCATCATCGCCTACGACCACTACGCATCGTTCGACGACGCGCTTGAGGCGGCGAAGAAGTACGAGCCGGATGTGGACATCATCCTCTCGCGTGGCGGGACGGCGGCGTACCTGCGAGAGAACCTTACGACGCCCGTCGTGTTCATACCTATCACATCCTTCGACGTGCTGGAGGCCGCGCGCAAGCTGGGGCCTGACGTGAAGGAGGTCGCGCTGATCCATTACGACCTGAACACGATTCGTGTGCTCGATGTCATCGACGAGATATTCGGGATCAAGATACATGACTACAAGTTCATAACGCGCGAGGATATAGAGCGCGACGTGAGGGAGGTCATAGACAGCGGGGTCAGGACGATCATAGGGGGCGAGGTCGCGGTGCGGCTCGCGCGCGCCGCCGGCATAGAGGGCATCGAGCTCTCGGCGGGCGTCGACACGATCAACCGGGCCATCGAGGAGGCGATACAGATCGTCGAGAACTCGCGCAAGACATGCCACCAGGCCGCGAGGCTTGAGGCCGCCTTCAACGCGATCACCGACGGCGTCGTCATCACGGACGAGAACGGGGACGTGGTGGTCAGCAACCCAAACGCGGAGAACATACTCGGCAAGAAGGGCATGGTCGGGGAGAAGTTCATCGACGACGCGCCGGACTCGAGGTACAGCGAATCGGCAGGGAATATCAAGCCCCAGTACGACTATCTGCGCAAGATAGGCGAGCGCATGATCAACGCTAGCAACATACCTGTGGAATGGGATTCGGAATTCGTCGGCATGGTGAACACCTTCGAGGACGTCACGAAGATACAGCGGCTCGAGCAGGATATCCGCATACAATTGCACAAGAAGGGGCTCTTTGCGAAGTACCGCTTCGGCGACATCATCACAGACGACCCGGTGATGAAGAGCGTCATACATATCGCGAAGACCTACGCGGGCACGGACCTTGCCATACTGATAGAAGGGGAGTCCGGCACGGGCAAGGAGCTGTTCGCCCAGAGCATACACAATGCGAGCCGGCGCGCGGAGGGGCCGTTCGTCGCGATCAACTGCGCGGCCATACCGGAGCATCTGCTCGAGAGCGAGCTGTTCGGGTACGAGGCGGGGGCCTTCACGGGCGCGTCCAAGTCCGGCAAGGGCGGGTACTTTGAACTCGCGCACGGGGGCACGATCTTCCTCGACGAGATAGGCGAGATGCCGATGCAGCTCCAGACGAGGCTGCTTCGGGTATTGCAGGAAAAGGAAGTGATGCGGCTCGGAGGCTCCAGATACACGCCCGTGGACGTGAGGGTCGTCAGCGCGTCGAACCAAAGCCTGCTAGACATGACGGAGCGCAACGCGTTCAGGGAGGACCTCTACTACAGGCTCAATGTGCTGAACGTCAAGCTGCCGCCGCTGAGGAAGAGGCGCGATGACATAGAGCCGCTTCTGAGAGAATATCTGGAGAGGAACGAGGCTTCCATAGGCGAGGAGCTGCTGCAGAGGATACTGCCCGTGATGAAGGTGTACGATTGGCCGGGGAATGTCAGGGAACTGCAGAATGCGGCGCAGCGCCTGAGCTTCATCGCCTCGCACCGCGCGGGCGCCGACATGAAGGAGCTGATAACGATACTGGGGCTTGAGCCCAAACAGAGGCAGGACGGCGGGATGCGCGTAAAGGTGGATATCACGGACGGGCTCAAGGGCGCCGTCGCGAAGATCGAGAGCGAGATAATAGAGCAGACGATAGAGGAATGCTACGGGGACCACGAGGAGGCGGCGCGCCGGCTGAAGATAGGGCGCACCACTCTGTGGCGCAAGGGCGGGAAAGAGGAATGACCCGTCGCCCTGTAGCCGTGGTTTTATAATCGAAAAAAGCATTGCAGGAATGAAACCGAAAAATCCTGTGCCATCTTCGGCCGCCCATACCACTATGGAGCGACCTCTTTCCATCTCCAGGTTTTTGCTTATTTTTTCAAGCGGTTTAACGATTGTTGCTCCTTAAATGCTTTTCTGGCTGTGATCAGGAATGGTTGGCACGGTCTTTGCTTTATCTATAAATATCCGATAAGGGCGCACTGCGCGCACAGGGGCGCGGCAGGGAGGAAGACAGGTTTGGCATCGACAGAAGAGCACAGGGCTATGGACTGCGTGAGCGGGTGTACGGTACACGGGCCGTCGCCTATCCCGCAGGAGGGTTCGTTCGGAAAGGTTACGGACTGTAGCCAGATATCCGCGTTCAGCCATGGCTGCGGGACGTGCGCGCCGCAGCAGGGCGCGTGCAAGCTCACCCTCAACGTGAAGAAGGGCGTCGTACAGGAGGCCCTCGTGGAAGTGGTGGGCTGCAGCGGCATGACTCAGTCCGCGGCAATGGCCGCCGAGATACTTCCGGGGCGGTCGCTCATAGAGGCACTTAACACGGACCTCGTATGCGACGCCATCAACGTGGCGATGCGTGAGATATTCCTGCAGCTCATATACGGGCGTTCGCAGACGGCGTTCTCCAGGGGAGGGCTGCCGGTGGGAGCGGGGCTTGAGGACCTGGGCAAGAACATGCGAAGCCTGATCGGTACGAGCTACGGCTCGCTCGACAAGGGGCCGCGGTACCTCGAATGCGCGGAAGGCTATATAACGAAGCTCGGGCTCGACGGCAAGGGCCGCATCATAGGGTACGAATACGTGGACACAGGCAAGATGATGTCGATGATAACGCGGGGCGGCGCAGGGCCGGCAGAGGCGCTGGCGCAGTCCACGGGGGCTTACGGGCGCTACTCGGAAGCGGCGAAGACCATCAATCCGAGGGAGGAGTGACCTTGGGCGCCAAGTTTGAAAACTATGCGGATCGCATAGGCAACATCGACAAGTTTCTGAAGGGGAATGACATAGAGTCCCTTGATGCCGCGAATGAAATATGCGGCAATGCGGGCCTCGACGTCTTTGCGATAGTGAAGGGCGTCCAGCCGATATGCTTTGACGATGCGTGCTGGGCATATACGGCCGGTGCGGCCGCAGTGCTGAAAAGCGGGAGCGGCGATGTGCGCGAGGCGGCTATGCTCATAGGCGAGGGGTTGCAGAGTTTCTGCCTGGATGGTTACGTGGCCGACGAAAGGCAGCTTGGCCGCTCGCACGGCAGGCTCGCCGCTATGGTCCTCAGCGAGGAAGTAAGGTGTTTCGCGTTCCTGGCCGGGCATGAGTCGTTCGCCGCCGCAGAAGGGGCGATAGGCATCGCGGGGTCGGCCAACAGGGCCAGGAAGGAGCCGCTGAAGGTGATCCTCAACGGCCTCGGGAAGAACGCTGCGGAGATCATAGCGAGGATAAACGGGTTTACGTACGTGCGCACGGCTTTTGACTTCGACACGAGCAGGCTGTCCGTCCTCAGCGAGGAGAGGTTCGCAGCAGACGGGCGCGGCGACATCCGATGCTACGGCGCGGACGACATGCGCGAGGGCGTGGCCATCATGGAGCATGAGGACGTGGACGTGTCGATCAGCGGCAACGCGACGAACATGATAAGGTTTCAGCACCCTGTGGCCGGGGCGTACAAGAAGATAAGCACGGACAAGGGCAGGGCGTACTTCGCCTGCGCGTCGGGCGGCGGCATAGGCCGCACGCTGAACCCGGACGATACGAAGGCCGGCCCCTCGTCCTACGGGCAGACGGACATGATGTCGAGGATGTACGCGGACGCCACGTTCGCGGGGTCGAGCTCGGTGCCCGCGCATGTGGAGATGATGGGGTTCATCGGCATGGGCAACAACCCGGTGGTCGGCGCGACCGTGGCCGTGGCCGTGGCCGCCGCCGAAAGAGCTGCGGAGCTATGATCCGTGTGGGCCATGGAGGCTAAGGTGTGCGGAGGCGCGGAGTCATAGCTGCTTCGGAGCGGTGAACATTGGAGCAATTGTTTTATACAAACTGTTAAATTTATTTGATGCAAGGAGAGTGGTTGAAGTGGGAACGGCAGAACAGGCAAGGGCAAGGGAATACGTGGCGGGCCTCGTCGCGCGCGCCCGCGCCGCCCAGAAGGTCGCGGAGAAGTACACGCAGGGCGATGTGGACAGGGTCACCAAGGCGCTCGCCTATGAGCTCACCCGCGAACCGGTGAAAGCGGAGCTCGCGGCGCTGGCCCTCGAAGAGTCGCGGCTCGGCGACTACGAGTCCAAGCTCGGCAAGATAGAGAAGAAGGTCAAGGGCGTGTACAGGGATATAATGAACGAAAAATCTGTCGGCATCGTGGAGGAATATCCGGGGCGCGGCCTGATGCGCGCGGCGAAGCCGGTCGGGGTCATCGCGGGGCTCATACCGAGCACGCAGCCCGAGATGCTGCCGATGACGAAGGCTCTGTTCGCGCTCAAGGCGCGCGACGCGATAGTATTCGCGCCCCATCCGAGGGGGCGCGGGACGACCGTGCGCACGACGGAGATCATGCGCGGCGTCCTGAAAAAGAACGGCTGCCCGGAGGACCTGCTCATCAGCTGCGAGGAGGTGTCGCTAGATATCACGAACGAACTCATGCGGCAGTGCGACCTCGTGATCGCTACGGGTGGCGCGGGGATGGTCAAGGCCGCGTACAGTTCGGGCACCCCGGCGTTCGGGGTGGGCGCGGGCAACGCGCAGATTCTCGTCGACGACACGGCAGACCTCGCGGACGCCGCGTACAAGACGATGCTCAGCAAGACGGGCGACCTCGCCGCGGGCTGCTCGTGCGACAACAGTCTCGTCATATTCGACAGCGTCTATGGCGCCATGGTAGGCGAGTTGCAGAAGGTGGGAGGCTATCTGTGCGGCGCGGACGAAGCGGCTAAGGTGCAGAAAGCTCTGTTCCCGGGATGGCCGGACGACCACGTGATCAACAGGCATATCGTCGCGAGCCCGGTCAGCAATATCGCCAAGATAGCGGGCATCGACGTGCCGGCAGGGATGAAGTTCCTCATGGTCGAGGAGACGGGGTCGGGCCCGGATCATCCGCTTTCGGGCGAGAAGATGAGCCTCGTCCTCACGCTCTACCGGTGCGGCGGCCTGGACGACGGCATCGCGAGGGTCAACGCGAACCTCGCCTATTCCGGAGCCGGCCACTCGTGCGGCATCCATTCGCACAGCGAGACGAACATAGAGAAGTTCGCGCTCTCGACCTACACGACGCGCTGCAACGTGAACCTCGCGAACAGCGTCGCGAACACAGGCGACTGGGGCGCAGGCTATCCCTTCACCGGTTCGCTCGGGTGCGGCACGTGGGGAGGCAACGTCGTTTCGGAAAACATAGCGCTGAAACATTACCTGAACAACACGTGGATAGCGCGCCCGATCGAGCCCGCCATCCCGACCGACGAGGAGCTGTTCGGGGAGCTGATGTGAGAAGAAAACAATTGTAATACTAGATATTATTGTCACATGGTTTTGATAAGGAGAGAAGAATGAAGTTCGATGGTCAAAAATTTTTTGAAATTGCAATAAAAGATCCTGAATTTAATCGTGAGATCAGATACTTTGATGGGACAGTAAAATTATTGATGGGAAATGACACATATCTCCTGGTGATTAAGGATGGTGTTTTGATAAACGTACTGAGCAATTTTGTCGCTACAACAACTGCGGATGTTACATTCATCGGTGATGACTATCAGTGGGTCAATCTACTAGCTGCCGTTCCAAAACCTTTTTATCAATGTTTGCAGACTGCCTGTGTAAAGCACGGAATGAAAATGACCAATGATCCGAAAAGCTTAGCATATCTTCCTGCATGGAATAGGATGATTAGAATATTGCGCGATAAAGTTATAAATGGATGATCAATCAGGGAGGAAAAAATGAAAGTCATACATGAGGACATCATTGGCAGGTATATGCATATCACGGTTGGTGGACGTGAATATCGTATATATTATGAAGAAGCTGGTAGCGGATTCCCTCTTTTGTTAGGCCATACCGCGGGCTCTGACGGTAGAGAGTATCGACATATGATGAATGATAGGGATGTGACAGATCATTTCCGTTGTATTGCATTTGACTTACCATATCATGGCAAGTCATTGCCTCCATATGGCGTTGAATGGTGGACAGAAAAGTACAAAATATTTACGAAAGAAATGATGGATTATCCTAACGCTATTGTTGATGCGCTTGAATTAAACGACCCCATATATATGGGGATGTCTATGGGTGGTCATCTTGCCATGGATCTTGCTCTCTATTATCCCGACAAATATTTGTGCACCATTGCCATTGAAGGTGCTTTGCACACCAATGCCGAATATGCAGCACAGGGTATTGAGCAGGTCAATTGGGAATTTGACCATCCAATGATTAGCCGCAATGAGCTTGGTGCGGCAATGTTGCTCAATATGAGTCCCACTTCTCCTGAAAAGAATGTCAAAGAATGTATGTGGACTTATATGCAAAGTGGGCCCGGAATATTTGCTGGAGATCTATATTATTATAATGATGACCATAACATAACCGTAGATCAGGCGCAAAGTATTGATACCAGTAAATGTATGTTGTATATGCTGACCGGTGAATATGATCCAAACACAACGCCGGAGGATACGCAGAAAATCGCTGACCTTGTAAAAGGCAGTTATTTTAGACCAATGAAAGGGCTAGGACATTTCCCGGTTATTGAAAATTACAATGCGTTCAAGGAATATCTCGTTCCCATCCTCGACGATATTCTAAAGCGATATAAGAAATAGAATACTAATAAATTATAGCTTGTAATCATACATATAGTATTGACTATAGTTTTAGGTTACTCTTTTTTACTTCCATAGGTGGGGGTGTAAGGCGAACGGACGCTTTCTTTCATCCCTATTTGTACTTGCTGTTTGCAAAAAGAGATGTTGGTTAATGTGCGCGTCTTTGTTAGGGGGTGATGAATGCATGAAATATGAATAAGCATTTTCAATCTCAAAATTCATTCAATATAGTCATAGTAGAATCAAAGAAAGGAGATGCCTGAGTAATTAGGCAAAATCGAAATGAGTAATGCCGATTTGAATATTAAGGTTCATATAAAAGATTATCCTAAGCTTACGGATGGTCAAATCAATTATGCGACTGTAGTTGCTTTTCTTGCGTGGTCCTTTTCGGTATTTGATTTCATTCTATGCGGGACACTACTGCCCGTTATTTCCGAGGATATGGGTTGGTCGACAGCATATTCGGCGCAAGTATCAATGTATATTAGTATTCTGGTGTTTCTTGTGTCTTTCACGGTTGGTCCTATAGCTGAAAAGTTTGGCCGAAGTACCGGTCTTACTGTAGTTACTGCGGGAACAGCGATGAGCTCACTACTGACAGGATTCGCTAGCGGTGTAGTTATGCTTGTTGCTGTACGTGCAATCTCCGGTCTTGGATATCAGGAACAGGCTATCAATTCCGCATATATGAACGAAATCACAACAAATGTTAAGCGTAAAGGTTTTCGTTATGGATTTGTTCAAGGGGGATGGCCTATCGGAGCTATGATAGCGGCCGTCGTAAGTACGCTTTTTCTTGATGATCTTGGTTGGAGAGGTGTGTTTTGGGTTGGTACAATTCCAGCAGTTATTATTGTATTATTGCGGTTCAAACTGAAAGAGTCACCGAAATGGCTCGAGATGAGAGATGTGAAAAGCCTTTGGAATCAAGGGAAAAAAGAAGAAGCCATCGCGTTGGGCACTCATTATGGTATAGATGTAAATAAAATGATGGGACACAACCCTATCAGTCAGTTATTTGCTCCAGATCTTCGAAAACATACGATATTTCTGCTTGCTGCGAACATCCTGATTTGGTTTCCGTGTCAAGTTTTTAGTGTTCTCGGTACTACAGTACTGACCGCAGGGAAAGGACTTTCTATCGAAAACGCGCTTGTCCTTACAATTATTATAAATGTATGTGCTTACGGAGGGTATCTTGTATCGGGTGCTTTAGGTGATAGATTTGGGCGTAGAAACATCATTTTTATCTTCTGGGGACTTTGCGGCATTTTCTTCTCTATTATGTTATTTGCCGCAAGTAGCTATTATGTAATCATGATTACATTCCTCTTAGGGCTCTTTTGTATGTTAGGCGGATGGGCAACAATCATGACCTATCAGGGAGAATCTTATCCGACACGCGTCAGGGCGCAGGCTGTATCATTTCAGAATGCATGGGGATATTTAGGAGCAATTATTTCTTCGGGGTTATTTAGTTTTCTGATTGGAGCGACGAATATCATTATGGCTTCGTTTCTGGCTGGTGCGCTACCGGCTATAGTTGGTGCGTGCTGTCTACTTGGTTGCAAAAAAGTGGCTCCGGGGCAGAAATTAGAGGACATCGCACAATAATAACCGTAAGCACAATAATTAGTTTACGACTTCATGAATACTGCCATCGTACATAAATGATGGCAGTATTTGAATAAAACTGATTCATGCTGAAAAAGTGAAAGTGTTTGATGATAACGGCAACATTATCTTCACCTGTAATATAAACACCAAACCTTGATGATCTATTTCTCAAGCGAAAGGCATTGGGCATTCCTGCCTGTTCAATAACATGAACCCGCCGCTGAAATCCCCCTGTGGTTGGTATATAATATAAAGGAAGAACAATGCGTGGAGGAGATAGTTCCAGGGGGTGCCGATCTGGGCGATAGCGACAAGAATAGGCGAATTGCGCGTACGTTTGACATCAAGGATGTCATAATAGGCATACAAGCTACCACACACAAGAAAGGCCTGGAATATTTCTTTTGGGGGCGTTCTGATATAGCCAGCTTCGACGACCGCCATGTACACTCGCAAGTCAGGGGTTCA
>JAISLZ010000109.1 GCA_031277015.1 Eubacteriales Family XIII. Incertae Sedis bacterium
GGTATTCGGAATCATCTCCTATATCTTTTGCCTGTCCCTCGTGACCACGTTCGCGGCGCCGAAGGAATCCCAATACGCGCGTTTCCACGCGAACCAAGGGCTCGTCCTGTTCATCGTAGAGACCATCGGCATCATCGCGCTGGGCATAGCGGCTGCGGTATCCGGGGCGGCCGCAGCCTATATCTTCGGGCTTGGAATGGTCGTGGCAGTTGTGATCGGCATCATTTCATGGGTATTCGGCATGGGCACATTGGCGCTCTCCATCATGGGGATTTTGAACGCGGTGAACGGCAACGACAAGCCTCTGCCCGTCATCGGCGGCATACGCGTATTGAAATAATCCTACAGAAATGTTTTTATAAAAAAGGCCGCGCTACGCGGCTTTTTTCGTCACTTTCAACGCGCCGAACACCGAGAGCATGTCCTCGATGTGAAGCGCATCTTCGTGAAAATCCTTAGGCCTGGCCGCGGCCGTCACGAGGATGAACCGCTCGCCGCCCTTGACCATGTAGCTCGCGAGGCACTGGCCCGCCTCGCTCGTATATCCCGTCTTGCCGCCGAGTATCTCTCCATTCCCGTCAGAGAGGGCGATGTCACCCTGCTGATAGAACGTGCTCCTCAGCTCAAGCCCTTCCTCATGCTTGTTCGTCGGGGCAGACGTATGCTCCTGAGTGGAGATGAGCTCCGCGAAGCGCTCGTCCCGCATCGCATAGTCCAGAAGCAGCGCCATATCGGAAACCGTCGTGTACGTCCCCTCATCGTGCAGGCCGACCGGGTTTGAAAAATGCGAGTCCGTCATGCCTATCGCCACCGCCTTCGCGTTCATGGCATCCACGAAAGCCTCTATGCTTCCCGCCGTATACTTCGCGAGGGCCGACGCGCACTCCGCGCCGGACGGCAGCATGAGCCCGTATAGCAGATCCTCCACCTTGACACTCTCGCCCGCCACGAACCCTGCGACCGACGCGCCATCATGGTACAGATAGTACATATCTCCGTCCGTTATCCTGAGCTCATGCGAGTAGGCATCCGACGGCAGGCTCTCAATGATCACGATGGCTGTCAGCATCTTCGCCATCGACGCGGGGTAGACCTTCTCGCCCTCACCTTTGGCCATCCGCACGCGCTCGTGCAGAAAAGCATCCTCAGGCGCAGACGCCCCCGGCGCCGCGGACGCCCAATCCTCCTTGCCCTCGAACTTGCGGTTGTAGTCCGATCGCTGTAGCAGGATGTAGCTCTCGCTGCTCAGATCTTCCGGTAGGTCAACCGATACCTCGATCGAATCCGCTTCCGCGCGCAGCCCGTCCCAAGCCACCGCGACCGCCCTCTCCTGGGCTTTCGCCGCCTTCGCATCCTCGGATTTGAACCAGCCGTAAGCAACAGCAACCAGACAGACAATGATGACGGCCACAACCAGGGGAGTCGGGTCCCATCTGTCCCTGCTGAAACTGAAATAATAGCCCTTGGCCATCTCGCCTCCTGTACGCCGCTTGCCGCTCCATTCTATCACGGGAAGTCCGCCACCGCTACATGCAGAATGAAACGCGTCCGTTTACCGTTCCCGCCTATCCTTTGGGTCGTCCGACGCGGCTCTGCTATTCGCCAGTACCTTGCCGAAGTATGCCCGCGAAACTTGCGCCTGCTTCCCGAGTATCACGGCAAAGAGGCCCTTGCCTATCTCCTTGCTGCCTTTGGAAACCCTCGTACGGAGGACTGCGCCATCTGAAAGCTGTTTCATGTACACCTTGTCCACCCCGCTGTTTCGAGGCATATAGGTCCAACCGTCATTCTTCAGAAACCGTTCGTAATCCTTCCACGACGGCATCAGAGCGTCTCCATCAGCCCGGAGATATCGCCATCCCTTTCAAACAGCGACAGTATCTTCATCACGATGGGAAGATGAGCGGCCCTGTTGGGAGACGCACTATACAGGGCATAATTGTCGTTGTATTCATATGCGTAAAGGACGACGTCGTCTATAAACGAATTGACCGCCTCCTCCTTCGTAGCTCCGAAACCTATAATGTCGGGCAACGCGCTATTTTCCGTGTAATAAGCCCCGTTGCTATCACGAAGGATACGGAGCGTGATCTTCGCGGGGAACAGTATGTCGAGCGTCTCGTAAGGAAACGTGACATAAATCTGTTTCCGGCGTTTCATGAACTGGGGCTTGCGCATCGCGCTATCCAAAAACTCCGAAAATCCCTTCCTCACATCAGTTGCGCTCGCCGAAATCGCAGCCGTCATCTCTATACCTCCTTAAACATTCACGCACGCACTTACGCACTTACACATAACACATTCACTCACTTGCACATTCACTCATTCACGTACAAAACATACATTTTCTACATTACGTACGTTTAGTGTACGACAAAATCCCTCGAAAGTCAAGTGCCAAATCAGCGCTGCCCGCCCGCGGGTGGCGAGGCGAAGGATGCCGTCCCGCTCCTAAATGTCCGATTTTTTCAAGTATGCGTCCATTTTGTCCAAACGGTGGTCCTGTTTTTGCAATTAGCGGTCGTTTTTCTTCAAGAACGGACGGTATGCCCCATTTTAAGATTGTATGTAAAGAAATGAAAGGGACGAAGTGGAGGTGATCTCAAATGGAAGCAGAAACTACTTATTGGGTTAACACGATATGGGTGCTCGTGGCGGGGATACTCGTGTTCTTCATGCAGAGCGGGTTCGCGCTGCTCGAGGCCGGGCTGACGAGACCCAAGAACACGATCAACATCCTGTCGAAGAACGTGCTAGACTTTGGCATCGCGACGGTGGCCTATGCGGTGCTAGGGTTTGGGCTGATGTACGGCGACAGCTTCAACGGGCTGTGGGGTACGTCGCTGTTCGGCTTGCCGACTGGGTACGATACGGGAGGCACGCTCGATCCGGGAATATTCTTCTTCTTCCAACTCGTGTTCGCGGGGGCTACCGCGACGATAGTCTCAGGGGCGATGGCGGAGAGGACGAAGTTCCAGTCATATCTCCTGTATAGCCTGTTCATATCTCTGTTGATCTATCCGGTTGCCGGCCACTGGATATGGGGAGGCGGTTGGCTTTCGCAGCTCGGTTTCCACGACTTCGCGGGTTCGACCGCCGTGCATTCGGTCGGAGCGTGGGCGGCGCTCGTAGGCGCGTCCGTCGTAGGGCCGCGCATCGGCAAATACACGAAGGACGGCAAGGCCAGGGCGATACCTGCGGGAAACATCTTCATGGCTACGCTCGGCATGTTCATCCTCTGGCTCGGATGGTACGGGTTTAATCCAGGCAGCGAGCTCGGGTTCGACGGCGTGACGCTGCACACGGTTGTCACGACCACGCTCGGCGCCGCCGGCGGTATGCTCGCGTCGCTGTTCACCACATGGAAGAGATACGGCAAGCCCGATCTCTCCATGATACTCAACGGGATACTCGGAGGGCTCGTGGCAATCACGTCGGGCTGCGCGTGGGTCAGTTTCTGGCCGGCTTTCATCATAGGCGTACTCGGCGGCGTGGCGGTGGTATTCTCAGTCGAGTTTATCGACAAAAAACTCAAGGTGGATGACCCGGTGGGCGCTATCAGCGTACACGGCACGTGCGGGGCGATCGGTACTATATGCGTCGGGCTCTTCGCGAGCGTCAACACGGACGGTTGGGGTGGGCTGTTCTACGGGTACGGCGCGGAACAGCTCGGCATACAGGTCCTGGGCGTGCTAGCGGTGTTCGGCTTTACCGTAGGGGCGTCGTTCATACTATTCAAGACCATAGACAAGACGATAGGGCTCAGGGTCAGCGCAAAGGAAGAGATAGAGGGCCTGGATATACACGAGCACGGAGCGGAGGCGTACCCCGACTTCGTGACGCAGGAAAGGGAGTGAGGTGAACAGGAATGGCGGATATGATCAGCAAGGTTACGATCATCACTAGGCGCGAAAAGTTCGATGAGCTCAAGGAGGCGCTGCACGCGATAGGCATCACCGGCATGACCATCACGCTCGTGGAGGGCAGCGGCGTGCAGAAGGCAAGCATACGGTATTACCGGGGCGTGAAGGAGGAAATCCGCCTCATGCCGAAGATCAAGATAGAGATGATAGTAAGCGCCGTGCCGGTACAGGACATCATAGATACGTCTCTGAAAGTTTTGCAGACGGGCGAGATGGGCGACGGCAAGATATTCGTTTCGGAAGAACTGCGCGTCGTGAAGATCAGGACGGGCGATGAGGGTGCGGCGGCCCTCGTGGACGCGGAGGAATGATATGGGCGCGGATATGTACAAGGTCAGCATCATCACGCGCCGCGAGAAACTCATACCCCTGCTCGACGCGCTAGGAGACATCGGTGTGAAGGGCGTGACCATCACGTCGGTCGAAGGTTTTGGAACGCAGCTCGGGCTGATGGAGAGCTACCGCGGGGTGAAACAGCTGATACATCTGCTGCCGAAGATACTCGTCGAGACCGTGGTATCGCGGGTACCCGTGGACGACGTGGTGGAGGCGGCGAAACGGACGCTTCAGACGGGCGAGCCGGGCGACGGCAAACTATACGTCTCACGCGTGACGCGTGTCGTCAGAGTGAGGACGGGCGAGGAGGATGCGGACGCGCTGAGGAATGCCGGTGAGGAAGATGATAAATAATAGAATAAAAGAGCATCCTATCATAGCGGGTTTTGATAAAGGCCCCGAGGTGAAGTTCACCTATGACGGGCGCGAGGCTGCCGGGTTTGAAGGAGAGCCGATAGCGGCCGCGCTCAGGGCCCTCGGGGTGATGACGCATAGATACACCGTAGGGTCGGGTGAGCCGCGCGGGATATTCTGCGCGATAGGCAGATGCACCGACTGCGTGATGGTGGTGGACGGCGTGCCGAACGTGAGGACGTGCATGACACCGCTCAGGGCGGGCATGGACGTGCGTACGCAGGCAGGGCTTGCGGCAAAGACGCCGACGCCATTTGAAGGTCTTGATCCTGAAACGGGAGCGTTCTTGTCGGCGGAGGCGGTTTCAGATGAAGCGATATGAAGTGATCGTCATAGGGGCCGGACCCGCGGGGCTCTCGGCGGCATGCGCCGCTGCTGAAGCCGGGCTCGAAACAGTAGTGTTCGACGAGAACGCGAGGCCCGGCGGGCAGTTGTTCAAGCAGATACACAAATTCTTCGGATCGCGGGAGCATCAGGCGAGGGTGCGCGGCGTGCGCATCGGCGAGAACCTGCTGAAGCGCGCCGACGAACTCGGCGTTAAGACCGTCCTCGGCGCGACCGTCCTCGGCGTGTACGAGCAGAAGGAAGTCGCGGTCAGGACGGAGGGCGAAGTTCGCAGCTACAGAGGCGACGCCATAGTCATCGCAACGGGCGCAAGCGAGAATATGCTCACATTCGACGGATGGACCCTGCCCGGCGTCATAGGCGCGGGCGCGGCGCAGACGCTCATGAACATGCACGGCGTGAGGCCGGGCGCGCGCGTGCTCATGGTGGGCTCCGGCAATGTCGGGCTCGTAGTGTCGTTCCAATTGCTACAGGCGGGCTGCGAAGTACCCATCGTCGTGGACGCGGCCCCACGCATCGGAGGCTACGGCGTACACGCGTCGAAACTCGCGCGCGCGGGCGTGGAATTCCGCACATCGCACACGGTCGTGAAGGCCATAGGCGCGGGGCGCGTGGAAGGCGCAGTCATAGCGGAGGTGGACGGTTCATTCGCGCCCATACCGGGAACCGAAGAGACAATAGACGTGGACACCATATGTATAGCTGTCGGGCTGTCTCCGATGAGCCAGCTTGCCGACAACGCGGGATGCGAGATGGAGTACGATTCCGCAAAGGGCGGGTATGTGCCGACGCTGAACGACGAGGGCCTGAGCAGCGTGCCGGGCATATACTGCGCGGGCGACATGGCCGGCATAGAGGAAGCGAGCTCGGCCATGATACAAGGAAGCATAGCGGGGGCGGCGATCGCGCGCGACCTCGGCTATCTCACGCCGGACGAATTCGGCGAACGCGCGGAGAGATGGAGACGGTCGCTAGATGGCATCCGCTCGGGCATGTTCGCGCCCGGCATGAAGGGCCGCACGGACATCACAAACACCGACGAAGGCTATCCGCTGTCGGCATCCCTGCTAGCCAGAGGGTTCCTGGACGGCGCGGACGACGGAATCTTCCCTTCCATGATCTACAGCGGAGGTATGCGCCCCATTATAGAGTGCACGCAGAACATACCCTGCGACCCGTGCCAGGACGCGTGCCCTAGGGGCTGCATCGTGGTCGGCGAGGACATCACGGACCTGCCGAGACTCGACATCGGCAAGAAGTGCACGGGCTGCGCCCTGTGCGTAGGCGCGTGCTCGGGACAGGCCATATTTCTCATAGACGACAGCCTCGGGGACGGCTACGGGACGGTCGGCCTGCCATATGAATTCCTGCCGCTCCCCTCGCCGGGAGATCCGGGCAAGGCGCTCGGCAGGGACGGCGAAGTCGTATGCGACGCGTCCGTGGTAGAGGTACGAGACAGCAAGGCGATGGACAAGACGCCCATGCTCGTCATGAAGGTGCCCGTATCCGCGCTTGGGCGCGCGAGGTTTTTCAGGCCGGCGGAAAACAAAAATTACGCTTAGCGTGCGGGAGGCACACGATATGTCTGTAATGATAAGACGGAAAAATGACAGCCCCTTTGCCCCGCAGCCAGACGACGGCATGACCGTCTGCCGATGCGAGGAAGTGACGAAGGGCGAGATAAGGCGCGCGGTATACGACGGCGCGCGCACATTCGGCGAGGTGAAGCGCAGGCTGCGCACAGGCATGGGCCTCTGCCAGGGCCAGACGTGCCAGCGGCTCGTGCTCGCCATCATATCGCGCGAGCTCGGAAAATCGGTCGGCGACCTCGGGAAGGTCACGGGCAGGATGCCCGTCAGGCCCGTACTCATGGAAGAACTGAGCCGGAGCGGCGTGGAAGGCATGGAATCAGAGGGAGCGGAACATCATGAGTGAGAAGGCGGGAGGCGTCGGAACATCCGGAAGGACGGCCGATGTGATCATCATAGGGGCAGGGGTCGTCGGCTGCGCGGCGGCATACAACCTCGCGAAGGAAGGGTTGTCCGTCATAGTTCTCGAGCGAGGCGAGATAGGCGCCGGCGGCTCGGGGCGAAACGCGGGTGGCGTGCGGCAGTCGGGGCGCGACGTCAGGGAACTCCCGCTCGCCATGTACGGCGTGGAACATATCTGGCCGACTCTCGGCGAAGAGCTCGGAGTGGACGTCGAATATGTGCGCGACGGCAACCTGAGGCTCGGCAAGACCGAAGCGCACATAGCCAAGCTGAATGCCCTCACGGAAAACGCCGTGTCCGC
>JAISLZ010000058.1 GCA_031277015.1 Eubacteriales Family XIII. Incertae Sedis bacterium
ATGTACCGATAATACAGCTTTCGACGGATATGCCCGACTTGGGCATTAGTACAGCCTGCGCCATCACAAAACCTCTTTCATTACGCTACCGCAACATGATCTGACCACCCGTAACAGGCAGCGCCTGACCGGTTTCATATTCCTGTTCCACGAGGTATATAGCCGCGAGCACGACATCCTCTATGCGACAACCGCGCCCTAGAGGGACGAGCGACTCATAGTACCTTCTGATATCGTCCACCGTCCTGGCGCCCTTCACCTTGCCAGCATCCATATACTGCCTGAACAGCCCCTTCTCCGGATCACTCCACAGGGGCCCGTCCAGCAGATTGCCCGGGCATATCGCGTTGACCTTAATGCCGTATTCGGCGAGCTCGAGCGCAAAACTCTGAACGAGGCCGATGCCACCGAACTTGCCTCCGGAGTAAGCGAAGTTTGCCTTGCTACCGGAAAGACCACTCTTGCTGTTGATCTGTATGATATCGTATAGCTCCTTCCTGCCCGAAGCGCGCTGACGCTTCATAGCTCTCGCCGCATACTTTGCGCACAGGAAGAAGCCGGTATAATTAACGGACGTAACGAAGTCAAAATCCTTCTTATTGAAATCCTCTACGCCCCCCGCCATCAGCACTCCCGCGCACGAGATCATCACATCCAGGCTACCATATGCGTCTACCGCCCGGGCAACCATAGTCTCAACAGATGATTCGTCAGTGACATCCGTAGCTATACCGACGGCGGGCGTACCGTACAATCCCCCGATTGAGCGGGCGACTTCGTCAGCTCCGCGTCCATTCATATCGGCGCAGAGAACCGAAGCGCCCTGCGCTGCAAAACCGCGAGCGAGCCCCTCTCCGAACCCACTCGCGGCGCCTGTGATGATGACACTTCTGTGCTTCATTGATAAACCTGACATATCCAGCCGTTGCGCAACATAAAATACTCTGATAGAATATTATCACAAATGAAAAATATTGCAATACTCGGCGTGAAAATCGCGCAATAAACCGTTAATTTGCTCATTATGGGCAAAATCTGCTCATTATTGGACAAAAGTTGTGCACTCAAATCCTCGTCTGGTGTGATAAAAGTGGAAGGAAAAAAAGATGAACAGTTCAAATCGCAAGGAGATGATTCTCGATATACTGCGGAACTATAGCCATTTCGTGACGGTGAACAAACTCAGCGAACAATTGTTCGTAAGCGGCGCTACCATCAGGCGGGATTTGAGAGAGCTCGCGAACAGCGACCTCATACGCAGAACCCGGGGCGGCGCAATTCTGACCGACAGCATATCTACCGAGGCGCCGATGATATTGCGCGAGAGCAGGAACGAGATGCAGAAGCAGATCATCGCCACCATATCAAAGACATATATAAAAGAAGGTATGACCATATTCATGGATTCGTCTACGACGGTATTTACGCTCGCGCGCAACCTAGGCCACTTTGGGAACCTGCGTGTCATCACGAATAACCTGAAAATAATCTGGTTACTCTCCGCGAGCAAGGGGATTGATGTCATATGTATAGGCGGGACGCTGAGGGATAGCTCCCTGTCTTTCTTCGGCGAGAACGCTCTCAGGTACGCGGGCGATATGAACGCCGACGCCGCCTTTCTGTCATGCCAGGGCTTTACTATAAAAAGGGGAGCGAGCGATGCGAGGGAGGAGGAGTCTTACCTGAAAAGAGTCTATATAGATAACAGTAGGAACAGCTACCTGTTGTTCGATACGACCAAAATGGACAAGGAATATCTGTTTCGCACCGCGCCCGCGTCCGTGTATACGAGGATCATCACGGAAAGTAGCGAGGTCAACGACTATATCGCCGCGGCCGTAGCGCAGTGAAAGCCGGCAAACAGGTAGCGAAGCATCGTGCTTTCACTGATTACCTGATTGAGAACGGGCCTTCCGCTCTTTGTATCTGTTGTACAGGTAGCCGAACAGCAGTCCGCCACCCGTGACTGCGACGATGACGATCCATTTGACCACGGTATGCTCATGGAACCACACCTTGACCAATGGCTCGTCGGTGATCATCGTGCCCGCCGTATACAAGATGACGGCCGCGCCTACATAGACGATGAAGCCGAAGCGATTCATGAGCTTAGCGACCAGTGTACTCCCAAAGACCATGACAGGCACGCTGACACAGAGTCCTATGACCACCATGATAGGATGGCCGTGGGCAGCGCTCGCGACGGCAAGCATATTGTCTATCCCCATGATGGCGTCAGCCGCTATGACGGTAACGACGGCCTTAAGAAGGGAGTTTGAGGGCTTGATCCCGCTCGCGTTCTCCTCTTTGACCATGAGTTTGCAGCCGATGAACACGAGAGCCGCGCCACCTATGAGCATGACGAAGCTGAGTTTAAGTAGCAACACGAAAGCGACACTCGCCGCCACGCGCACCACGACCGCGCCAACCGTACCTAGCACTATGCCCTTCATTCGCAATCTGTCAGGCAGGCTACGGCAAGCCATGCCGATGACGATGGCGTTGTCGCCGCCGAGCACGAGATCTATAAGGATGATGCTCACAAGCTGTGCGAAAAAATCCGATACTGAAAGTCCCATTATCTCCATGGAATCAATTATACCATAGACAGCCTAATGACGGGCTTCATGACGGATATCACCCTATGATGACTCCGTCGTCATCTACGGTGAGGCCGTCACCTCCCGTATATACGGTCGTCGGTCCCACGGTGACGGGGCCACTTGCGGAGGGAGGGGGAGTCTGCGTAGCTCCGTCTCCCGCACCCAGCTTTTCGGCGAGCCGTTCCATAACGAGCCCCTCTATCCTTTCGGCAATCTCCGGATGCTCCTTCAAAAATGCCTTGGCGTTCTCCCTGCCCTGCCCTATTCGGTCGTCGCCGAAGCTATACCAACTACCGGACTTGTCAACTATCTTTTCCGCCGCGGCGCAGTCGATAAGATCGCCGAGCTTCGATATGCCCTCGCCGTACATGATATCAAACTCAGCCTGTTTGAAGGGCGGAGCGACCTTGTTCTTAACTATCTTGGCGCGCGTCCTGTTGCCTATAATCTGATCCCCCGACTTGATAGACTCGACGCGCCTGATCTCAATGCGCATTGATGAATAAAATTTAAGGGCACGTCCCCCCGTGGTGACCTCGGGATTGCCGTATATGACGCCGACCTTCTCACGTAGCTGATTGATGAAGATCGCGCACGTGTTCGAACGGCTGATCGCGCCCGCCAGCTTGCGCAGAGCCTGCGACATGAGCCTCGCGTGAAGCCCTACGTGGGAATCTCCCATATCGCCCTGTATCTCCGCCTTAGGCACGAGTGCGGCAACAGAGTCGATGACAACTATGTCTATAGCCCCGCTACGTACGAGCACCTCACATATCTCAAGCGCCTGCTCCCCCGTATCCGGCTGTGATACCAGAAGCTCGTCCACTTTGACGCCGAGCTTGGCCGCGTACATCGGATCGAGCGCGTGCTCCGCGTCTATGAACGCGGCCTTACCGCCTGCCCTTTGGGCCTCCGCTATAATATGGAGAGTAAGTGTCGTCTTGCCCGAGGACTCGGGTCCGTAGATCTCTACTATGCGCCCTCGCGGTACGCCACCGATGCCCGTAGCCACGTCGAGACTTACAGAGCCCGTCGATATCGCTTCTACGCCGACGAGCGCGCTCTCATCGCCAAGTCTCATAATGGAGCCTTTGCCAAAACTTTTCTCAATCTGGTTCAGCGCCTCCTGTAACGCTTTCTCCCTCGCGTCCCTGTCTACAACAGCGGTCACTCTCTCAACTGCGCCCTTTACGCTTGCCATCTGTTCATTCCTTTCCCGGAAAACGGCCGACCCATACCACGTCACCGCATCCCACATCTCTAAACGTATGTTCGTATATATGATACCCGCCCTTTTGCATCAGGTCAACACAATCGACAATCTGTAACAGTAATGTCGCATTATGTTCTAGGGACGCTAACCCTATGACCGACGTTCACTTCGCATGTATCATATCATCGCGCCACCGTTTTGTCAATACTTTACAATAAAATATATTTATTGCTATAAATATCATATTAATATGTAATTGAAATTATTAACATCCGTGAGGCGACGCGTACCGAGATGGACATCGATCAACCCTTCCTGTCCAAGAGATACCTGCGCAACATGCCAAGCATCGCGAGAACGGTTAGTCGTCTATTGCCATCACGGCCCTTATCTACCCCGATATATTTGTACGTGATTGCGCCAGACGCGTCAGCGACCGCCATCCACGCGAGGCCGACGGGCTTGCCTGCCGTCCCGCCGTCCGGACCGGCTACGCCCGTAACTGAGATGCCTATGTCCGTCCCCGCGGCTTCGCGGGCCCCGGAGGCCATCGCGGCGGCCACTTCGCCCGAGACGGCGCCGTGCTTATCAATGAGCGCGGTGGAGACGCCCAGATCCTGCTCCTTCGCTTCGTTGCTGTACGTGATGTACCCGCGATCAAAAACGGCGGACACGCCTGGAAAGGACACGAGTGCAGAGGCGAACAGCCCTCCCGTACACGACTCTGCGGACGCCAGCGTCAGCCCGCTATCCACAAGGGCTCGCGCCGTCACCGTACAGAGCTCCTCATCACTGTCGCTATACATATAGTGGCCGACCACGGCAAGCACATCCTCCTCAGCGCGCGCCACAGCCTCCTCTGCCTCCCATAGCGTCCGCCTTTTTGACGCGATGCGCAGGGAACACTCGCCTTCCTTCGCATAGGTCGCGAACGTCGGATCGGTCTGGCCGCCTATGAGCCCGCGCAGGTCTGTCTCGAGTTGCGACTCTCCGATGCCGTAGAACCTAAGCATCCTGTGACGGATTGCGTAGCCTGACCGCCCTTCGAGGTAAGGAATGACGCTGGCCTCAAACATAACGGAAAGCTCGGACGGCGGTCCCGGAAGGGCTATAGCCGTCCTCTCCCCTTTTTCCAGCGCAAAGCCGGGCGCGGTACCGCACGTGTTGTAGAATACCGCCGCACCCTCGGGCATCATGGCCTGCTTGCGGTTATTGTCCGTCATCCCACGTCCTATCCTGATAAAGAAGGACTCGATCTCGTGAAGCGCCCTATCGTCAGGCACGAGGCGCACACCCATCACCTCCGCGAGTATTTCCTTCGTAAGGTCGTCTTGGGTAGGGCCGAGCCCTCCGGAAAGGACGACTATACTCGTCTCCGAAAGCGCACGGCCTATCACGTCGCGCATCCTGCCGGGATTGTCACCAACCGTATAATGGTACAGCACATCCACTCCGAGCAACTGTAGCCCACGCGATATGTAGGCGGCGTTCGTATTGACCACCTGCCCAAAAAGCAATTCCGTACCTACGGCTATGATAGACGCATCCATGCGTTAATTCCCCCTATTTCATGTTAAGCAGTCCGCGGCATTTCCAAACGTATTCCACTCCCGAATATACGGTGACTGCAAGAGCGGACCACAGGCAAACGGTCGCGACCAATCGAGCCAGGCTACCCGCCACCATGCTTGACAGCGGGACGGAGAGCAGGAACAGGCTGATCGTAACCATCTGCAAGACAGTTTTCAGTTTTCCCGAGTTGCCCGCCGCAATGACGACGCCGCTGGAAGCCGCGACACTGCGTAACCCTGTCACGAGAAATTCACGTATGATTATGACTATCGCCATCCACGAAGGTATCGTCCCCGTATCTACGAAGCATATAAATGCCGCCGCGGTCAGGGCCTTGTCGGCGAGCGGGTCCATGAGCTTGCCAAAGTTCGTCTCCAGACCTCGCGAACGCGCGAGATGCCCGTCCATCGCGTCCGTGATGGAGGCTGCTACAAAGATGACAAAAGCCGCTATAGCGAAACCTGTTCCCCCTGCTCCGGCGCCCAGGTAGTAACACACTATGAACACGGGCACGATAGCCATGCGTATGACTGTAAGGATGTTGGGCAGATTCATATATTCCCTTTCCTATATATTATACATAAAAAACAGGGCGATACGCCGCCCCTCACACGGTCTCGCCGACTAGGTCGTAGTCCATCGCGTCGGTTATGATGACTTTGACAAACGTACCCAATGAGGTATCGGGCGGCGCGGAGAATATGACGGAACCATCTATCTCCGGAGCGTCATACTCCGTGCGCCCCACGAAGGTGGACGCGTCCTCACGATCTTCGACGAGCACGGTGAGCGCACGGCCGATGAAGCTCCTGTTCGCCTCGAGCGATATGCCCGTCTGCGTCAGCATAAGGGCATCACGACGCTCCTCTGCGATCTCACGCGGGACCTGGCTCGGCATGCCCGCCGAGACCGTACCGTCCTCGGGAGAGTAGGCGAACACGCCGAGCCTCTCAAACCTGTACTCGTTCACGAAGTCCATCAGCTCCGCAAAGTCATCCTCCGTTTCGCCGGGGAAGCCCGTCATGAACGTGGTTCTTATCGCGATGCCCGGGACAGCCGCTCGTAGCTTCGTTATCGTCCCCTCAATGCTCTGCCTGGTAGACCTGCGTCCCATTTGCGCGAGTACGCTATCCGAAATGTGCTGCAACGGTATGTCGATATACTTGCAGACACTGTCGTGGCACGCGATGGCCTCAATGAGCTCGTCGGTCACGCGCTCCTCGTAGCAGTACATGAGGCGTATCCAATCCGGAACGGATGTGTCATCATCCACCAGCATCTTTAAAAGTTCCGGCAGGGCATAGCACCCGTATATATCGAAGCCGTATGCGCTCACATCCTGGGCGATGAGCACGATCTCGCGGACGCCTGTACGTATGAGCGAGCCCGCCTCTATGACGAGGCTCTCCATGGGTACACTACGGTAAGGGCCCCGTATCATGGGAATGGCGCAATAAGAGCATCGGTTGTCGCAGCCTTCGGCTACCTTCAGGAATGCGGTAGCCCCAGGAGACAGGAGCTTGCGTTCCCCCGTCAGCACAGCCGGCTCGCTGTCCGCCTTCATGATGCGCGGCGTAGCGCTTCCAACAACGGCGCCGCCGAGGATCCCATCTATGATTTCCGGTAACGACCCATACTCATTCACACCTATGACGGCGTCAGCTTCGGGTATCTCGTCGAATATTTCGCCAGGATAGCGCTGTGAAAGGCAACCACTTATGACGAGTTTAGCACCCCTGTCCTTGTGGCCTGTGAGTTCAAGGATACGCTCTATCGACTCCCTTTTCGCATCCTCGATGAATCCGCAGGTGTTCACTAATATGACATCCGCCATATCCGGGGACACGGCGATGCTGTACCCAGCCGCCTCAAGCAGTCCTGCCGCCCTTTCGGAATCCTCGACATTTTTGTAGCACCCGACGGTATCTATATAGACTCGTATATCATTCATAAACCTAAATGAGAAGATTTTCCATAAACCCAAACCTGTTCAACATATATCCACTACGTCTTTGTCATCCAATTGAGAGCCTAATCCTCGTCCGGAGAAAATGGAGGGTCGTCGTCACCTATCAGGTCGGATATGTCCGTGATATGAACGTCCGTATCTCCGTCTAGATCACCTGCATAGGCAAGTGGCGAACCTTGATTGTCAACAGGCTCGCCTCCGGGAACGCCGCCGTAGACGGAGTGGCTCACTGGCGCTATGACAGCACCGGATACGTCCGTCAGGGATCCACTTTTCCGAACTTCATTGAGCGTCTCAGATGATCCTCCCGCAACGGAAGCATCGACCGACGCTGAGCTTCCCGACAGATAGCTTTCGAACTGTGACTCGGTCATCAGGACCTTGCGCGGTTTGTTCGTCCCATCGCTCGGCGCGACCATACCACGTTCCTCCATCATATCCACAAGGCGGGCCGACCTGTTGTAACCGATACGGAACCTGCGCTGAAGCATGGATACCGAAGCTTGCTTTGCGGCGACGACGGCCTCTACGGCATCGCGGAATAACTCGTCCTCATCCTCCGTCAGATCTCCCGGGATCCCGCCGTTCACCACATCCAGGACATCGGGGCTATAGTCCGGATCCATTTCCTTCTTCACGTATTCCGTGACTTTGTAGACCTCCGCCTCCGAGACAAAAGAACCCTGAACGCGCATGGGCTCACGCGTGCCTACAGGGCTGAACAGCATATCGCCCTTTCCGTGAAGCCTCTCCGCGCCCGGTTCGTCGAGGATAACCCTCGACGCCGAGTTGGACGAAACGGAGAACGCGATACGGGAGGGTATATTCGCCTTGATGACGCTCGTCAGGATCGAAGCCAGCGGCTGCTGCGTCGCGACAATGAGGTGCATACCAGCGGCCCTGGCCATAGCTGCCAGACGGGAGATCGACTCTTGAACCTTCTGAGGGGCTATCATCATAAGGTCGGACAGCTCGTCAATGACTATCACTATCTGTGGCAGAATTTCTTCACCGCGCCCCTCATCGATCATGAGGGAGTTGTAGCCCGCAAGGTTGCGCACGTTGAACTCAGCGAACTTGGCATAACGCTCGTTCATGATAGTTACGGCGTATCCAAGAGCCGTCGCCGCACGTTCGGGACTGGTGACGACAGGCAATAGCAGATGGGGAATGTCATTGTAGGGTTTCAGTTCGACAACCTTGGGATCGACGAGAATCAGCTTGACTTCGTCAGGAGTGGCTTTGTACATGATGCTGAGGAGTATGCTGTTGATGCATACGCTCTTTCCGCTACCCGTGGTGCCCGCGATGAGCAGGTGCGGCATGTCCGCAAGATCTGCGATGATGCGGTCCCCCGAGATATTCTTGCCGAGTGCAAAGGCTATCTTCGACTCCCTGCCCATGAACTCGGAGGAGTCGATGATCTCGCGTAGCGTCACTATGCCGCGCTTTGAGTTGTATGCCTCAATGCCTACGACAGCCTGGCCAGGCATAGGTACGACCCGTACGCTCTTTACCTCAAGACGCAGTGCGAGATCGGATTCGAGGCTTTTGATGCTCTGGATCTTGACGCCTATGTCTGGCTCCACCTCGTAGCGAGTGACCGTTGGCCCGACCGTGACCTTCAATACCTTCGCGTCAACACGAAAATCACGAAGCGTCTCCTCGAGCTTGTGAGCCTTCGCGCGTAACTCATTATCGTTCTCGGACCTCGCGGATGGCTGTGACTTCTTCAAGAGATTGACGGGGGGCAGTTTGTAGGCGGCCGTACTCCTTTTTTTGACAAAGCCCGAAAGAGAGGACGACAGGCCGAGCCTCGGGCCGGCGTCCTTGCCTTCTGCGGCACTATCTATCCATCCACGCGGGCCTTCTGCCGAGCTTCCGGCAAGGCCCGTACCTTCAGTTGAGGAATCCGCAACTTGCTCCGTTGGCCCTTGCACGCTGACGGCTTCCGTAGCAGCGCTCAGAGAAGCTGGAGGCGTAACGCCATCATTTCCGATCACATGAAAATCGTCACCGAGGCCCCTGCCTAGCGGAGCGCTGAGGCGCGGCTCTATACCGTACACGGGGATCTCCGGAGATGATTCCCTACCCGCATCCTCAACCAGGTCCACACAAGCGACCAGCCCTTTGATCTTCTCATCCAACAGTCCCGTCATGCCGCTCACATCCTCGTCCGCGTTCTTGACCGCGTCTATGATCTTGTCCGTATGATCCCTGCCATTGCGCTGTAAGCCGCCAAACAGTGAGAAGATACCTCCACGCGCAGGCTCGTAGACAGTAGCGACCGCCGCGCCTCCCCCATCCACGTATAGATCGGGATCAGTATCGGAACTTTCGGATGAACGCGCATGCCCTGCAGTCGCCCTAGCCCTAGCCTTCAGCTCAGCTTCCTCAAGGCGTCTCTGTCCCTTCTCACGCGCCTCCCTCCTGGCGCGCATATCCGCGCGCAACGTGGCGATACGTTCGAATCTCTCAGATAGGGTCGTGCGTGCGAATAGCAGAGCCGAGACGGCGAGGGCCGCGATGGAGAGGATGAACAGACCCGCCTTACCGATGAGCCCGATGATCAACGCGCCCGCGTACATACCGACGACACCTCCGCCTTTACCCGCCGCGCTCGCGGCAAAAATCCTGGCGACGCTATCACCATCGAGCTGTTCTTTACCCTCCCCCAACCAGAACGCACTGATGAGAAGCATTAGCATGACGAACATGATGATGACGAAGATATGCGTCCTCACAGACACGGAATATCCCTTGTTTGCGAAGATGGCTATTCCGTAAGTTATGAGAACAAACGGCAACACGTAGGCCATCGCACCGAGCGCGCCTTTGCATCCGTAGGATACGCGTTCGCCCACTACTCCCGCCACGTCCGCAAACATGGCAAACACAAGGAACACACCTACGGCCAGCAGAACTATGGCCTTGACCTCCTCGTACATCCTGAACGACATCAGCGGATCAGATCCACGCTTCTTCCCCGCGCCGCCTCCCGTCCTTTTTTTAACAGATTTCTTCCCTGTGGCCAAACTGCCTCCTTTATCGGACATACAACTGCATCATGCGAATGTCAGTTCACATACGGTTATAATATACCATATTCCTAAGCCCGACCATGTTACAGAAAGATTATAAGTTGAACAACCGTGACCAGGCATGTATAATGTTACGAATAGTGAAATAACGACAAGGAGTGATGAACATGAGTTTTGAGGGAAGAAAACCGAATCTGGCTATAGTGGGGGCGACCGGCCTCGTGGGTAGCACATTCCGCAAAGTGCTCGAGGAGCGCCGGTTCCCCTACGGCGATGTATACATGATGGCCAGCGCCAAGTCGGCTGGCATCAAGATCGATTTTGACGGCAAGGAATACGAGGTCGAGGAACTGACCGAGCGCAGTTTCGACAGACCGATAGATATCGCCCTGTTCAGCGCAGGCGGTGGCGTAAGCGAGAAATTCGCTCCGATCGCCGCGGAGAACGGCGTCATTGTCATCGACAACAGCAGCCAGTGGCGCATGGACCCCACGGTTCCCTTGATCGTGCCCGAGGCCAATCCCGACGACGTAAAGTGGCACAAGGGCATCATCGCGAACCCAAACTGCTCCACCATTCAGGCCGTCGTCGCGCTAAAGCCTCTCTACGACAGATACGGTATCAAGCGCGTCGTGTACTCGACCTACCAAGCGGTATCCGGCTCTGGTCTGAAGGGCATACGCGATCTGGAAGAAGGACTGCGAGGCAACGATATCATGCAGGCCTACCCACATCCGATCGCGGGCAATGTTCTGCCTCACATCGATGTATTCACAGACAATGGTTATACGAAGGAAGAAATGAAGATGATACTCGAAACGCAGAAGATACTCGGCGACGACAGCCTTCGCGTCACAGCGACGACCGTACGCGTCCCCGTGCGTGATTCACACAGCGAGTCCATCAACGTGGAGCTCGCGAAACCCTTTGGTGATGTGAATGAGATACGCGATATGTTCGCCGCCTCCCCTGGCATCGTAGTCAGGGATGATCCGGGGAATGGCGTCTATCCGCTCGCTCGCGCAGCGGCGGGTACTGACGAGGTATACGTCGGCCGTATCAGGCGCGACTTCAGTGTGGACAGCGGCATCAACTTCTGGTGTGTGGCGGATAATATACGCAAGGGAGCTGCCACGAACGCCGTCCAGATCGCCGAACTGCTACTCCGGGGTTCGTTTTTGGCGCCCTCTTATCGATAAATTTGATAGGTAATATTCTTATAGAATCATATCGTGGTTATGGAACGGCAGGTGCGTTATGAATGTAATAATTAACGGTATATACGGTCGTATGGGGCGCGCGGTCCTCGCGGTGGCGATGGGTGACCCGAATGTGAACATCGTATGTGGCATAGATGCCGAAGCAACGACCACAAGCGGCGCTACAACTATGTTCCGGGGAACTGAGATACCGGTGTACGGCAGTTGCGTTGAGTTCACCGGCGAGGCCGACGTGATTATCGACTTCTCGCACTACACCGCCATACCCGCACTGATTGATTATGCGACCGCGCGCACATTGCCCACCGTGGTCTGCACCACGGGGCTCGGAGAGGAAGAATACGCCAAGCTGAGCGCGGCAGCGGTAAGCATACCCGTGTTCAATTCCCCCAACATGTCGCTCGGCGTCGCCGTCCTAAAGAAAATGGTGCAAATGGCCACGCCCGCCCTCGAACGGGATTTTAATATCGAGATAGTTGAAGCCCACCACAATATGAAAAAGGATTCACCGAGCGGCACGGCGTTGATGCTTGCGGACGCGATCAACGAGAAGTGCGAAACCCAAAAGGACTACATCTACGGGCGCCATGGCACATCCGACGAGGTGAAGACGACTGACCTTGGCATACACGCCGTGCGGGGTGGGACTATGCCCGGCAGACACACGGTCCTGTTTGCAGGGCCGGATGAAACGATAGAGGTCACACACACCGCGTACTCGCGCGATATATTTGCACTCGGCGCCTTGAACGCCGCGCGCTACATCCAAGGCCGCCCGCCCGGGCTTTATATGATGGACGACCTGGTGTAGCATAGCTTTACGTAGAATATATACAAAAGGAGCTGCCGAGACAACTCCCTTTGAAACCCATAGTTGACGCCCAGTGTGCCGAAATCAGTCCTCTATGACCTTTCGTCCGTCATAATAGCTGCAAACAGGGCATACCCTGTGCGGCAGTTTCATGTTGTGGCAGTGTGGGCATTCTGACAGCCCCGATGCGGTCATCTTCATGTTAGGCGCGCGCCTCGAGTCTCTCTTGGCCTTTGATGTTTTCCTCTTTGGGACAGCCATCGCTGTTCACCTCCTAATTTTGTAATCCAAAATCCTCCGGCTTCGCCCTGCCGACGACAGCCTTTGCGTCAAAACGCAACCCGCATATTATATTACGCATACCCAAGCTTGTCAAACTCATGGGAGAATTTAATTTGACCGAGCCGCTTATACCCCACGGCTCAGCCCTATCTTCTTGTTCGCGAGGGAATACGTGTCGCGCGCTATCACGAGCTCCTCATTCGTAGGTATCATCATTATAGCGACACGCGAGTCGTCCCGGCTGATTATGGCCTCACGGCCGCGCACCCTGTTCTTGACCGGGTCAAGCTTGATGCCGAGGTTGCCAAGCTCGGCGCAGATGACGTCGCGCATGCCCGTGTCATTCTCGCCGACGCCCGCCGTAAACACGAGGGCATCGAGGCCGTTCATCTCCGCCATGTACGCGCCTATGTAATAGCGCACCCTGTGAGCAAACACCTGCAGGGCAAGAGCCGCCCTCTCGTTGCCGTCCTTGACGGCCTCCTCCAGATCACGGAAGTCGCTGCTGACACCGGACACCCCGAGCATCCCCGACTTCTTGTTGAGAATTTCAAGCACACCGTCAATGCTTCTTTTTTCCTTCTCAGCGATGAACTGGATGATTGCCGGATCCACGCTTCCGGAGCGCGTGCCCATAGCGAGGCCTGCCAGCGGAGTGAATCCCATCGACGTATCTATGCACTTGCCGCGTTTGATTGCGGAGACGCTCGCACCGTTCCCCAGGTGGCATGTGATGATCTTCAGATCGTCTATGCTCACGCCGAGCATATACGCCGCGCGATCCGCCACATACTTGTGGCTCGTGCCGTGAAAACCGTAACGCCTAATGGAGTACTTTTCGTAATACTCGTACGGTATGGCGTACATATATGATTCCGGAGGCATAGTCTGGTGGAAAGCCGTGTCGAAAACAGCTATCTGCGGCGTTTTCGGCATGATCTCCCTGCAGGCCGCGATGCCTAGAAGGTTCGGCGGATTGTGCAGAGGCGCGAGCTCTATGCACTCCTCAAGCGCCTCTATCACATCCTCGTTGATGATGACGGAGGCGGAGTACTTTTCACCCGCGTGCACGACCCTATGGCCTACCGCGCCGATATCGGCCATGGACTTCACGACCCCGAAAACCGGGTCCGCCAACACCGTGATGACCTGACTGATGGCCTCCTTGTGATCGTTCATGGTCGCTTCGACGACGTTCTTCTCATCGAGGCCGATCTTCTGGTGAGTGAGCACGGAACCGTCCATGCCTATGCGCTCGACGAGCCCCTTCGCCAGGAGCGACTCCGTCGACATATCGAGAATCTGATACTTGAGCGACGAACTGCCGCAGTTGATAACGAGAACTTTCATTGATGTCCCTTCCTCTTTCGCTGATAAAATACTACACCGTCTCCCGCACGTCTCATCAGGATACGTGCGACGCCTTCAGGCCGGAGCCGAGCATAATTAATTCAAACACGAATCATGCCTGTTGTCAAACACGAAAATCGCCAGAGGGGTCGCACTAAGATTTTCATTTAACCGCTGTGTACTGCCACTTGACAATCTTCATCACGCGTTACAGGCACTCACACCACCCACGGTCTTTCGGAAATCTCGTTGAATCCCGCGAGACTGCCATAGCTCAGCAAGCGATATAACTCCGCAGCGCGCAGGTCATAGCCTAAAGTTACGGACGAGGACGCAAGAGCGTCTACGTCTCTATTCGCATTTGTGACGAGAGGGATGCGCCCCTTATCCTTTGCACGCCTGACGAGGTAGGCACCTGTATTCGAAAACGCCAGGACGCGCGCGTAGAAGGGCTCGGCAAGCGCGGCCGACATCGCTTCCTTTGTAAGCCCCATGACAGTATGCAGGATGAGCCTGCGCACGCGGGTCTCCGTGTAGCGACGCGTCTTCGTATACCTGACGGCCTCGTCCATCGAACGCGACCGTCTGACCGCCCGGACGAGACGGTTTTCAAGCCCTTCAGCGGCGCTGTATATGTTGGACAGATTGGCCAGAACACAGTCGGATTGAATGATTGAGCTCACCAGATGCGGAAACAGCGCTTCGGCAAAAACGAGATAGCCTCCTGTATCGATTTGCTCACGGATGGCGCGCTCAGTAGCAGCAGGCACGTATTCAAAGGGATCGCCTCCCGCGGCATCTTCTGCATCGTCCGCCGCGCCGTGAGCGCCATCCGCATTGCACAGCCCACGGAACATCACGCGCAATGCGCTCGCCCCAGCTACGCGCGCCGTGGTATTGACATCCCCTAGCCCTGCTGCCGCGCGCTTTACCGTAATTGGAATGATGTCGCTACCGACAGCAATCAGTTCCCTGAGGTACTCCATAGCTAGGATGTTGTTTGGCGCCCTCATGAGAGAGGCAGCCGCGGCACCCATAAGCTCACTGATCGATTGCTCCCTCGCGGCCGGATAGCTCGCCCCCTGACCCATGGCCTCCCTTATAGCACCGTTCAGCCTTTCGGAATCTTCGGCGAACAGGGCCGCAACTCGTGACAGCGCCTCCACGTCCCCCGATTCGCTACCAAACGACAGGTAGTCCACAACACCGAGGCCGTCCATTATCCCTACCGCGCCGCGCGCGAACATCTCAGCGCCTCCGGCCGCGTAGACGAACGGCAGTTCTATGACAAGATCTACGCCGCACTCCGCGGCGACACCCGCCCGCACCCTCTTGTCCGTCATTGCGGGAAGTCCGCGCTGAGTGAAGCAGCCGCTCATAAGGACGACCGATGCTTCCGCACCGGTCCTGGAAATCGATTCTTTGAGATGATATAGATGCCCGTTGTGGAACGGGTCATATTCCGCGATGATGCCGAGTACGCGCATGTTCCGACGCACCTATCACTCACGCAACCTATACGTCGTCGCCCACCTGCGTCCTGTACGCAAGCTCCTTGATCTCGCTCCTGTTGTCATCGAGCTTGTGACTGATATTTTCGAATGTCTGCTGCATGTTTGAAAACATTTCATGAAAATATTTACCATCTATCATGTCCATCGTCTGTTGAAATTCATGAAGTATCTTGTCTATGTACTCGAACGTGTTCATCTTGAGAGTTTTAACGTTCTGCTCGGTGGTCGTCATGATATCGTTCGCGCGCTCCTTGGCGCGCTCGGTGATCTCATGCTGACTTACCATGATCTCCGCCTGCTTCTCGGCGTCTTTGATCAGCAGTTCGTATTCCTGCTTCGCCTCATCCAGTATGCGCTGACGCTCATTCTTGATGAACTGCGCCTGCTGTATCTCGTCGGGAAGGGCCTGACGCACCTCCTTGACGATCTCGGTAAGCTCAGCTTTATCAACGACGATCTTGTTGGAAATGAGCGGCATGCTCGAACTCGTTTCGCAGATTTCCTCTATTTCGTCCAATAGCTCCAATACCTTCATTACACATTCTCCTTCCTGTGCAGCGTCATATAATCCAAAACTTCGTCCGGAACCAGCCCCCTTATGTCTCCTCCAAGGATAAACACTTCCTTGATGAGGCTAGAACTAACGAAAGAATATTTCGGGTCGGTCATGAGAAATATGGTTTCCGTGATGCCATCAGTGAGCCGCGCATTCATCTGCGCCATCTGTATCTCGTATTCAAAATCGGTCGTCGCCCGGAGGCCTCTGACCACCGCTACGACTCCCGTTTCCTTAACGTAGTCCGCCAGCAGACCGCCAAAGCCGCCTATGGTCACCCCGGCGATGCCGGCGGTCGCGGCTCTCAGCATCTCAAAACGTTCCTCCACCGTGAAGTAGCACCGTTTAGACGTATTCGTCAGAACGCCGACGATGAGCTCGTCCGCGAGCGAAGCCGCCCTCCTGATGACGTCGAGGTGCCCACTGGTGACCGGGTCGAATGTGCCCGCGTATAACATCCTGCCTGCATTCATGCCTATCTACCTCAACCTACCTGTGCCCGGAACCACCCTTTTGTAGACCTCTACCAGAGTCTTGCCGTATCTTCTCTCACGGATGAGCTCGAAGCCCTCATAGCGCCCGAATAGCGATACTTGTCCGGTTTCAATAAAATCAATGCGGCTCATGCCACCACGAACTCTACGCCCAGCCCCATTTTGGGAGCTATTGCCCGAATAAGCGCGCTCGAGGGCCACTAGACCGCCATCGCTAATGATACCATACTCCAGGAAGGTTTTCATCACCTCATCGTAATAGCCCGATTCATAAGGCGGGTCAACGAACGCGATATCTATCCCTCCATCCAACCGCCTGAGCGCAACTCGCCAGTCAGACTTGAGAACGCGCGTATACGTAGTCGGTAACCCCATTCCCCCGGCATTGACGATCCTGCCCACATTTCCTTCCAGAACCCTGGCAGCAGAGGGATCCACCTCAGCAAACACGCAACTCCGCGCACCGCGTGACAGCGCCTCTATGCCGAGCGCACCCGTGCCCGCGAACAGATCGAGGCAGGTCATATCTTCCAGGGGCGCATCTCCCCCGACCACGGGCGCCATAATGCTCGCGATCATACTGAATAACGCCTCCTTTACCTTCTCGGATGTAGGCCTTAATTCCCTGCCCTGCGGAGCATCTATTTTTCTTCCTTTATATCTTCCGGAGATCACTCTCATACCGTACTTTACCTACTCTCACAATCCAACTTCCGTTACGTCCCTGAACAGTGATTCGACACGGTCGCCTAAGGCCCTATTACCCGGCTTTACGAGCATGGGGTCATCCGTCAGCAGGCGTCGCGCTACGGCCTTCGACTTTTCGGCAATCCTTACGTGGCGTGCGAGGTCCGCTATACGCAGAGACGGTATGCCGTGCTGCCGGACGCCAAAAAGCTCGCCGGGCCCGCGCATGGACAAATCCATCTCCGCTATCCTGAACCCATCATCAGTCTCCGTCATCGTCCTCGCGCGTGCCTGTGCGTGAGTTGAGTCCGAATCCGTTATAAGTACGCAGTAGGACTGCGCAGCGCCGCGTCCCACCCTACCCCTCAACTGATGCAGCTGGGCGAGCCCGAACCGCTCGGCGTTCTCTATCACCATGACGGTAGCATTCGGCACGTTCACACCGACCTCTATTACAACCGTCGATACGAGCGCGTCCACACGGCCCGTTACGAAGGACTGCATAACCTCATCCTTCTCCTGCGGCTTCATACGGCCGTGAAGCAGTGCTACATGCCGTCCGGTGAGTTTGCCCGTTAGTTCTTCCTTCAAGCTACGGGCGGAGCGTAGTCCTGCAGGGATTCCGGGCTCGTCCGTGTCCTCGATAAGTGGCGCGACTACATACGCTTGCCTGCCCTTCGCGATCTCATCCCCTACAAACCTGTAAACCGCTTCACGCTTCGACGACGTCACGGCTCTTGTGACTATCTTCTTTCTGCCTGGCGGCATCTCATCTATGACGGATATGTCGAGGTCACCGTAGAGGACGAAGGCCAAAGAACGCGGGATCGGTGTCGCCGTCATGACAAGAACGTCGGGCACGGCGTCGCGCGCTTGTCTGCTTCCGGATCCCGTACCTTTGTGAGCGAGCGCTATGCGCTGATTCACGCCGAACCTGTGCTGTTCGTCCGTGATGACGAGACCGAGTTTGCTGAATACGACATCCGGCTGTATGAGGGCGTGAGTTCCTATTGCCAGATCCACCGACCCGTCCGACAGACCTTCCATGACTGTTTTGCGTCCGGCCGTAGCCATGCCGGAAGTGAGTAAAGCTACGTTCAGTTCACCCTCAAATAGAGCGGACAAGCCGCCTAAGTGCTGGCTCGCGAGTATCTCCGTCGGCGCCATGAGGACGGACTGATAGCCGCTCCTCGCGGCCTTGTAAACGGCGGCCGCAGCGACGGCCGTCTTGCCCGAACCGACATCGCCCTGAACGAGCCGATTCATCGCCCTGTTTGCGCCCATATCCGCGAATACCTCGCTTACGACACGCCTCTGCGCGCCCGTGAACGGAAACGGAAGAAGCGCTTCAAAATCCTTCGCCGTAACATTCGCAGTCTTGGATTCCCCCCTCTGCCCTGACTCCCTGCCAAGCTTTAGACGCATCAGCCCCGTCTGCAGCATAAGCAATTCTTCGAACACCAGCCTATATCTGGCCTGCGCGAGCGATTCCCTATTCGGAGGGAAATGGATGTCCACGAGCGCCCGTGATATGCTGAGCAGTTTCTCACTTTGGGCGACGGATCTCGGCATATATTCATCTATCATGCCTGCGGCGGGGAGCGCCGCCTCATGCCAGCGCCTGACTTCCCTCTGCACGAGGCCACTCTTTAGTGCGTAGACTGGCATTATGGGGCGACCTTCGGCGGATTCCTCCGCCACTTCGAAATCAGGATGTGCGAGTTGTAGCTTTCCGCGTACCCTCTGTGGAACGCCAAAAAAAACAAATGCCCTGCCCTGCGTGAATATCCGATCCATGTATTTTGGGTTGAAAAACACGAGCTCTACCGCCCCTGTGCCATCCCCGACGAGGACATGTAAAGGCGTCTTTTTCCCCTTGGCATAATACGTGGGTTTCTTTGAAATGGAAAGGACCTTGCCTTTGAACGATGCCGCTTCACCCTCCCTTAGAGCTTCTATAGTAACTCTCTTGCGGCGGTCTTCGTAAGTGCGGGGAAAAGAATACAACAGATCGCCTACCGTGGTGATTCCGATACCCGCAAGCAGAGCGGCCTTCTTAGGACCGACACCGACAATGAATCTAACGTCAGTCTCCGGTCTTATCTCCGGCATGCGTCGTCACCTTAATATCCCGTTTTGAAACATTTTTGGAAAGTAGGCCCTTGACAAATATAGTGAGCTCTCCCACCTCGGCCCCAGTGACGCGGGGAATCTCCTTACGGAACCCCCTGTCGATTTCCTCGCATGCCCTGCTGATGCTTGAACCGAAACGCACGAGTATATACATCTTCACATTCAGCGATCCATCCCTGAACTCCGCGTCCACTATCGCGTCATCAGCCGCACCCGTAGCGAGACCCTTGAGCTGCCTCCCCTTCACGTCAGAAGGCACGGCACAGCCATCCGTCTCCTCAATGACACGCCTCGCGACGTTCCCTATGATGTTCTCACCGTAACGTATCCTGCCCCGCTCGGCCTTTTCTTTGTAGAGCATTGTGAAATCATACCGAAAAGAGCAACACGAAAAAACCGTCCACGCTGTGTCACAGCGCGCGGGTGACTTTGCCCGAGCGTATGCAACTCGCACAGACCTTGATGCGCTTAGGCGTTCCGCCCTCATTAATCCTGACGGTCTGGATGTTTATGTTCCACTTTCTTCTCGTATGCCTATTGGAATGGGAGACGTTGTTGCCTGACGCCTGCCCTTTGCCGCATATTGCGCATTTTCTTGACATTGTTTGCCTCCTTCTTAACTCGGTGGGCCGCTATGCGGCAATTCCCCATAGAAGGGGATATTATCGATTGGTTTTGTCATTTCCATATGTGCGGTTCACTACCGGTTTGCGCAAACCTACAAAACACACAAAGAATATGTTACCATAATGAGATGCGCAGCGCAAGAGGAAAGGTGTTTCAATGGCGATTAGTTACGAAATTTTGAACGCAGATGGGAAGACGAGGGCGAGGACTGGCCGCCTCGCCACGCCGCATGGCGCCGTGGACACACCGGTGTTCATGCCCGTGGGGACTCAGGCAACGGTCAAGGCGTTGGCGCCGGAACAGGTCAGTGACGCGGGCGCGCGCATCGTACTCGCGAACACATACCACCTGTTTCTGCGCCCCGGCGCGGATATAGTGCGGGACGCGGGTGGCCTCCACAGGTTCATGAACTGGGCCGGCCCCATACTAACGGACAGCGGAGGATTCCAGGTATTCAGTCTCGCGGATACACGCAATGTGAGCGATGAAGGAGTGACGTT
>JAISLZ010000111.1 GCA_031277015.1 Eubacteriales Family XIII. Incertae Sedis bacterium
GCCCGGCGGATGTATACGGAATAGATCAGTTATTGGTAGCATGAATGGAGCAGAAATCAGGAAAGGAGGCTATAACCTAATTTCCGAAAAAAATGTCTTGACAACGGGGGGCATTATAAGATGCCCTTTCTCAGCTTCGATTGATGTTCCATAGGACGAGGTTTTCGCACAAATAGTATATCTTATTCTCCCGATTCGATTGCGTTTACGATATTCCATGACAGGGAGGACTGCCATGAAGATAATCGGTGAGAGGTTAAGGTCGCTTAGAAACAGTCTTGGTCATTCGCAAAGCGATCATCGTGACCAATGACGGCGATTTCACGTGCCTTGTGCGGTATCTTGAGGAAAAAGGCAAGCTACGCATGATACTCGCGTCGAGCAAAAGGTTTTCCTCTTTGTTCAAACCGTTTCTTGCAAAGCTGATGACGATTGAGCACTTGAAAGACACTCTGAAAAAATAAAAGCCAACATCGGCGATCGGTCGAAACCTTAGGTTTAGTTGGCGTTCGTGATAATTAAATTATAACGGTTTACAGGTTATAGGCAAATGTAAAGAGGAAAAATGATATTCTCAAAAATAACAGTCGATGGGTAACGAGGCAGAGGTTGACATGAAAGCGGTAATCTACGCGAGATACTCAAGCGAGAATCAGAGAGAGGAATCCATATCGGATTTAGATAGCTTCGCTATACCACTACTTCTATTACGGGGGGTTTGCTATGATTGTAAAGTTCAGAAAAGAATGAGCAAGGGTATCGTTCTTTCCCTGGAAGAAGCCGGACAAGGGTCTGTTAGTGACATCCTCACGGGCTTTTAAGCCCGTGAGGATGTCACTAACGACGGATCCCTCAGGTGCGGGTAATAGCAGATTGCGGCATGTCTGCCGTTTCGGTATTTCGGCGTGGCTCAGGCTTCCCTGATTCGCACTGTTTCATACAGGCGACCTCGGACCGAAGACGCGCGTCCTCTCTTTTGTACTCCTTTGCGAATCCATCGCTCTCGGCTGTTTTGCGTTCGATCATTTTATCAATACTGCTCATTTCAGTTTACCTTCCTTGTACTGCCTGCGCACTTCACGTGCGTGTTCCAGTTCGCCCTCCGGCGTTTTGTCTGTTTTTTTGCTGAAACCATGTGTGATCATGTACTTTGTCCCATCTAAATGCATGATAGCTGATTCGCGTGCGCCCGTTAATAGGCCGGGTGCCCCAAGACAATAGGGATATAGGACCGTTTGAATTTGTGAATCACAGTCTCACAAATTCAACTGCTAACACAAAACTCAAAGAAACTCACGCAAATCTTATTATGGAGAACGAGCCTAAAAACAAGAAAAGAGGCAAGAAAAGCGGTTCCTTATAGTATAATAGTAAGATAATGGCTGATTCATACAGGTTGGGAATAGATATAGGGTCGACGACGGTGAAGCTCGTCCTGATAGACGACGAGGGGCGCGCTGTCTTCGCGCGCTACGGGCGGCATATGTCGAACGTGCTCGAGAAGGCGGGGGAGATGGTGAGGGAGCTCGCCGAGACGCACCCCGGCGTGGGCGCCCGCGCCGTGATCACGGGTTCCGGCGGCCTCTCGCTAGCCGGGCTACTCGGTATCGCCTTCGAGCAGGAAGTCATCTCGTGCAGCAAGGCCGTCGAGACCATCATCCCCGAAACGGATGTGGCCATCGAGCTCGGCGGCGAGGACGCGAAGATAACATTCTACGGGCAGGCGATAGAGCAGCGCATGAACGGCACGTGCGCGGGCGGCACGGGCGCCTTCATAGACCAGATGGCGATACTCCTGAACACGGACGCTTCCGGCCTGAACGAGGCCGCGAAGGACAAGAGTATCATATACCCGATAGCGGCCCGCTGCGGCGTGTTCGCCAAGACCGACATACAGCCGCTCATCAACGAGGGCGCGAGCACGCCCGACCTCGCGGCATCCATATTCCAGGCCGTGGTCAACCAGACTATCAGCGGTCTCGCGTGCGGCCGCTCGATACGCGGCAACGTCGCCTTCCTCGGCGGCCCCCTCGCCTTCCTGCCCGAACTCAGGCGCAGGTTCATAGAGACGCTAGGTCTCAAGCCCGAAGAGGTGATCGTGCCGGACGATCCGCAGTATTTCGTCGCTCTCGGCGCGGCTATGATGGCAGAGGGCCGGGAGCCTGTGAAACTCGACGAGCTTCTCAGGCGCATAGACGGCGCCGACCCCGCGCAGCTGAACGAGACGAAGCACATCGAGCCGCTGTTCAGCGGCGAGGACGACTACGGCGCCTTCAAAGGCCGCCACGACACGGCCAAGGTGAGGCGCGGCGAGCTCGCGGAGGCGAGAGGCGGTATTTTCCTCGGAATAGACGCCGGCTCCACGACAACGAAAGCCGCCGCGATAGACGCGGACGGGAACGTCCTCTACATGTACTACAAAGGCAACGAAGGCGACCCCCTTGGAGCGGTGCGCTCGATGCTGCGCGAGCTTTATTCCCTCATGCCAGGCGGCGCGTTCATCGCGAGCGCCGCCGTCACGGGCTATGGCGAGGGCCTCATCAAGGCAGGCTTTTCCGTGGATCTGGGCGAGATAGAGACGATAGCTCACTACAAGGCCGCGGAGCAGTTCCTGCCCGGCGTGGACTTCATACTCGACATCGGCGGCCAGGACATGAAGTGCATGCGCATCAAGGACGGCGCGATCTACAACATCATGCTGAACGAGGCGTGCTCGTCGGGCTGCGGGTCGTTCATTGAGACCTACGCCAAGTCCGTGGAGATGGGCGTGGCCGACTTCGCGCGGGAGGGCCTCTTCGCGGAAGGCCCCGTCGACCTCGGCACGCGCTGCACCGTGTTCATGAACAGCAAGGTGAAACAGGCGCAGAAGGAGGGGGCGGCCATAGGCGACATCAGCGCGGGCCTGAGCTACTCCGTCATCAAGAACGCGCTGTACAAGGTCATCAAGCTGCGCAACCCGGACGACGCCGGGGAGAAGATCGTCGTGCAGGGAGGGACATTCCTGAACGACTCGATACTACGCAGCATCGAGCGCATACTCGGGCGCGAGGTCGTGCGACCGGACATCGCGGGCAACATGGGTGCCTACGGCGCGGCGCTAATAGCGCGCGAGAACTACGTGCCGGGCCGCGCTTCGTCGATCATAGGCGATGACGTCCTTGATGCGTTCACGGCAGAGAGCGGCCATACGCGCTGCAAAGGCTGCGGGAACAACTGCCTGCTGACTATCAACAAATTTGGCAACGGCGAGCGTTTCATCACCGGCAACCGCTGCGAGAAGGGGGCCGGCGGCGGCGCCCGGAGCGACGGCATTCCGAACCTCTTCGCTCAGAAATACGAGAGGCTGTTCTCCGAAGAGCGTTACCCAACCGTGAACGCGAGCCTGGGCAGGCCCGGAGAAGCGGAGACCTCGCCGGCCGACACCCCGCCGGAGCCTCCCATCGCCACAGGTGAATCAGCCGCGCACCCGCGCGGCGTCATAGGCATCCCGCGCGTGCTGAACATGCACGAGAACTACCCGTTCTGGCACACCTTCTTCACGCGCCTCGGATTCGGCGTCATGCTCTCCCCCCCGTCGTCGAAGCGCATATACGAACAGGGCATGGACACCATCAGCTCCGACACCGCCTGCTATCCCGCCAAACTCGTCCACGGCCACATACAGTGGCTCGTGCGCGAAGGCGCCAGGCGCATATTCTACCCGTGCATCAACTACGAGAGGGTGGAAGACGCGACGGCGAACAACCACTACAACTGCCCGGTCGTGGCGACATACCCCGAGGTCATAGCCGGCAACATGAACGAACTTTTTCAGGAAAATAATATTGCGTTTTCCCATCCATTCCTGCCGTATGACGACGACGCGAGGCTCGCGGAGAGACTGCATGAGGAGCTGTCCGCGTGGCCAGAGACAGCGCGGGGCGGCCGCATCGCCAAAAGCGAGGTGCGCTCCGCCGTCAGGGCAGCCCGCGCCGAGGATCACAGGTTCAAGGAGGACGTCCGGGAGATGGGCCACGCCGCCCTGCTCCGCATCAAGGAGAACGGCCTGAAAGCCGTCGTGCTAGCCGGCCGCCCCTACCATCTCGACCCGGAGATCGGCCACGGCCTCGACACCCTCATCACAGGCTTCGGTCTCGCCGTGCTGACGGAGGACAGCATAGCCTATCAGTCCAGGATGCTGCGCCCCATGCGCGTGCTCGACCAGTGGGTCTACCACAGCAGGCTCTACAGAGCCGCCGAGTTCGTCGGCAAGCACGACGACATCGAGCTCATCCAGCTCACGAGCTTTGGCTGCGGTCTCGACGCCGTCACCACGGATCAGGTAGAAGAGATATTGTCCCTGAAAAACAAGCTCTACACGCTGCTCAAGATAGACGAGGGGGTGAACCTCGGCGCGGCGAAGATACGCGTCCGCTCGCTGAAAGCCGCGATGGACGAGCGCGACAGGCAGGGGGTGAAGCCCGCGGACATCCCGTACAGGCACAGCCGCGTCATGTTCACGGAGAAGATGCGCGAGGGGTACACGATACTCATCCCGCAGATGGCGCCCATACACTTCGCCTTCGTCGAGGCCGCGTTCGCGGCGAACGGCTACAACGTCAAGCTGCTCCCGTCCGTCGATGTCCACGCCGTTGACGAAGGGCTGAAATACGTGAACAACGACGCCTGCTACCCGACGATAGTGACGCTCGGCCAGGTGATCAGCTACCTGAAATCCGGGGAGTGCGACCTTGCGCGCACGGCCATATTCATGAGCCAGACGGGCGGCGGCTGTCGTGCGAGCAACTACATCGCGCTGCTCAGGAAGGCTCTGAAGGACCTCGGTTGGGGCCACATACCCGTCGTGTCAGCCAACATAGTCGGTCTGGAGAAGAACCCAGGGTTCAAGCTCACTGCGGGGCTCGGCATCAAGGTCGTCATGGCCGGCGTCATCGGCGACACCCTCATGCGTGTCCTTTATGCAACCCGTCCATATGAGGCGGAGCCCGGCTCGGCTGACAGGCTCGCGGCGAGGTATACAGAGCTGATACGTCATGACATGAAGCATATGGGTATGAGGAAGTATAAAAAATACATACGGGATATGGTGAGTGACTTCGACCGGCTACCACTGCGTGATGTCAGGAAGCCGAAGGTCGGCGTGGTCGGAGAGATACTCGTCAAGTACCATCCGAACGCGAACAACGACATCGTGAAGATCATAGAGGACGAGGGCGGCGAGGCCGTAGTCCTCGACCTGATAGACTTCTTCCTCTACGGCATGTACAGCAAGAACTACAACTACAAAGCGCTAGCCGGTACGAGGAAGCAGATGCTCATGAACAACCTCGCGATACGTTTCATCGAATGGTTGAGGAAGCCCGCGCGCACAGCGCTTGAGCGCAGCCGCCGCTTCCACCAGCCCCTGCGCATAGGCGCCCTCGCGTCCAAGGCCGAGAAGGTGACGAGTCTCGGCAACCAGTGCGGCGAGGGTTGGCTGCTCGCCGGGGAGATGGTGGAGCTCATAGACAGCGGAGTGCCGAACATAGTATGTATGCAACCATTCGCGTGCCTGCCAAACCATGTCGTCGGCAAGGGGATGATCAAGCCCCTGCGCGGCTACGACCCGCTCGCGAATATCGTGCCGATAGACTACGACCCCGGCGCCTCCGACGTGAACCAACTGAACCGCATCAAGCTCATGATGGCCACCGCCCACAAAATCCTCGATGAGGCCGCCGGCGGTATCAGCGCTTCCCTAGAGGTTTCTTAAAGGCTTCCTATATATAGAAGGTTTGACGTAGCTGAACTCATTTTCGATCACCGAAAGCGACTCGGAGTGGCCTATGATGAAATAGCCGCCCGGTATCAGCGCGTCGTAGAACTTTTCGACGATCCTGGACTTCGTATCATTGTCGAAGTAGATCATGACGTTCCTGCACATTATGAAGTGGAACGGGCGCTTGACATCGAAAGGCTCGAGCAAGTTGGCCCTCTTGAAAGCTACGTTGGCCCGCAGTCTTGCGTTGACCCTGAATGAATCGGCGCCGGCCCTTTCAAACCATGCGTCCCTCCACGTCCCCGGCAAAGTCGAGAGTTCCTCTGCGGGATATATCCCTTCGCCGCCGTACGCCAGGGCGCTTTCCGATATGTCCGTGGCAAGTATCACCGAGTCCAACGCAAGCCCATTCTCGTCCAGGTAATCCAGCGTTACAATGGAGAGGGTGTAAGGCTCCTGGCCAGACGAACAGCCCGCGCTCCAGACCCTGAGGTCTGTGGCATTAAGTTCGCCCGACACCCATGGCAGCACGGTGGAACGATAGAACTCGAAATGCTTCTCTTCCCTCATAAAATAAGTATGGTTGGTGGTGAGCCGGCTCAG
>JAISLZ010000068.1 GCA_031277015.1 Eubacteriales Family XIII. Incertae Sedis bacterium
CCTCGCCGAGCAGGAAGGCTTCCGGGTCGGCGGCCTTGAGGGCGCGGCGCATCCGCTCTATCGTATCGTCCGGCAGCTCGTCGGCAACATCGAGGCGAAAACCCGCCGCGCCGCGCCGGACCCACGTATTGAAGACGCTGCCCTCCCCCTCGATGACGAAATCTATCCAATCCTGCCTTTCCTCGTCCACCTCCGGTAGCGTATCAAACCCCCACCAACAGCGGTACCGCTCCGGGTAATCAAAAAACGTGTACCAACCGTAATACGGGGATTCCTGGCTCTGGTACGCGCCCAGCCCCTCATACCTGCCGTACTTGTTGAAGTAGACGCTGTCTGCACCCGTATGGGAAAAGACGCCATCGAGTATCACCTTCATGCCGAGCTCGCCCGCCCGCACCACAAGCTTCCGGAAGTCCTCCTCAGTCCCGAGCGCCGGATCTACTTTCATATAATCCGCCGTATTATACCTATGATTCGAGGACGACTCGAATATCGGGTTCAGGTAGATGAGGCTGACCCCGAAACTTTTCAGATAGGGCAGCGACTCCGTAATGCCGGGCAGGTCGCCGCCGAACAGGTCGAGCGGCATGTAATTGTCATGCCCGGCTTCGGGAAGATGAGCGGGGGCCTCGTCCCATCTGTCATGGAGCCTCATGTCCGTGCGTCCGATAGAGTGATGGTAGGCGAGCCCGTCCGTGACGCGGTCCCGCGCGCTGCGCCGAAACCTATCCGGGAATATCTGATACATTACGGCGGACTTCACCCAGTCCGGCGTCTTGAAGTCGGGTTCGTACACGGTCAATTGAAAGGCGGTAGGAGGATTGAGAAAAACCTTGCCGACCCCCGCGTTGTCGCCGGCTTCCGCGCCGTAATATATCTGCGACCCGTCCTCCATGTCCACTCGGAACCAGTACCATATCACGCACACGCTGTCCGGGGCATGTATTGCTGAATGCAGCATAGCGCCGCCCGCCGGCCCTCCATACGTAGGACCCCCTGTGAGCGCATACCCCGGATCCATCAACATCTCGTAGTCGGACTGCACGCCGCCAGAGTAGACGGTCAGCCACGCGGCGCGGTACGGGATGCCCGTCAGGCACAACCCTATCTTCACGGACGAGCCCGCGGGAACGGCGCCGAGAGGGCTGCGGTACCGTTCTTTGGCGCTCTCATGCACGATCGAACTGTCGCCGACCGTTATCCCTCCCACACAGACCTCATTCATCCGGCCCGACCTCCTGCAGATGCCATATGAGAGAATTGTATTCCTCTATAGTACGGTCTGAGAAGAAACATCCCGCCGCTGCTGTATTGGCCGCAGCCAGCCGTATCCACTCGAGGGAGGGGCGGGCGCCGCCGTACAACGCCATCATGCGCGCATACACGTCGGCGTACGACGCGAAATCGTGCAGCAGGAAATACCTGTCCGCGCGCCCCCCCGCGCCATCCAGCAGGCTGTTCGCGAGATCGTTGAACTGCCTGCCGTTCCGCACCGGCAGCGTACCGTCCGTAAACGAGTCTATCACGCGGCGCACGCGCGCATCCCCCTCGTACACGCCACGCGCGTAGTACGAACTGTCCCTCTCCATGCGCTCTATCCCGTAGGCGTCCGCGCCGAAGATGAATATGTTGCCGTCGCCTACAGCCTGCGCCATCTCGATGTTCGCGCCGTCGAGCGTGCCTATCGTGGCCGCGCCGTTCAGCATGAACTTCATATTGCCCGTGCCCGACGCCTCGAGCCCGGCAGTCGAAAGCTGTTCGCTGATGTCCGTTGCGGGGATGAGCTTTTCGGCCTCCGACACGGAATAGTTCTCGATGAACACCACCTTGATGATCTCCCTCGTGCCTTCGTCGTTGTTCACGAGGTCGGCCAAAGACAGGATGAACCTGATGATCTCCTTTGCCATGTAATAGCCCGGAGCGGCCTTGGCCGCAAAGATGAACGTCGCGGGCACGATTTCCGGCGCACGCCCCTGCGCCCTCGCGTCCTTGATCTCATGATACAGATGCAGTATGTGCATCGCCTTCAGAAGCTGCCGCTTGTACTCGTGCAGCCGCTTCGCCTGCACGTCGAACGCCGAATCAACGTTGATCTCCACGCCTTGCGTCCTGCGCAGGTGCGCTGCGAGCCTATCCTTGTTCGCACGTTTCACCTCCGCGAACCCGTCAAGGAACCCGTCATCCTGGACCAGTTCCTTCACTCGCTCCATCTCGCGCCAATCGCGCAGGAACCCCTCCCCTATCCGCGACGATATCAAGGCCGTCAGCCCCTCGTTCGCCTTCGCGAGCCAGCGCCTGTGAGTGATCCCGTTCGTGATGCCGAGGAACTTGTCGGGGTAGAGTATGTAGAAATCCCTGAACGTCCGCGTTCGGATGATCTCGCCGTGAAGCTGCGACACGCCGTTCACATGGCCCACCACCGCGATGCACAGGTTCGCCATGCGTATCTCCCCGTTGCCGATGATGGCCATCTCGTTCAGCCGCGCTATGTCGCCGGGCCACTTGGCCCATACCATGTCGCGGAATTTTCGGTCTATCTCCGTGATGATCCTGTACACGCGCGGCAGCAGGGTCTTCAGCATATCCTCGTTCCACCGCTCCAGAGCCTCGCGCATGATCGTGTGGTTCGTGTAGTTGAACATCCGGCCCACTATCTCGAAAGCCTCGTCCCACTGCATCTCCTCGTCGTCTATCAGTATGCGTATCAGCTCGGGTATCGCGAGGGTCGGGTGCGTGTCGTTGATCTGCACCGTGTAATGATCCGGAAGCGTGCGCAGGTCGCCGTAATGTTCCTTGTGCTTGTTGACGATGTACTGCATGGACGCCGACGCGAAGAAATAAAACTGCTTCAGCCTGAGCAGCCTCCCCTGCTCATGGTTGTCCTCAGGATAGAGCACCTGTGATATCGACTCGACGAGAGCGCTCGCGCTCGCAGCCGCGACGTAGTCCCCCCTGTTGAAGCTGTCCATATCGATCTCTGTCTGCGCCCTCGCGCTCCACATGCGCAGCGTAGATGGCATGGCGCTCTCGTAACCGACCACAGGCATGTCGTACGGCACGGCCGACACGGACGTATAGCCCGAATGCTCTATGCGCAGCCCCGACTCCGTCCAGACCTCGTCTATGTGCCCTCCGTAACGCACCTCTACGGTTTCGTCGGGCCGCTCTATCTCCCATAGGTTGCCGTCCTCGAGCCAGTTGTCGTCGTCCTCGCGTTGCTCGCCGTCCTCTATGCGCTGGCGGAACAAGCCATGCTCATACCTGATGCAGCAGCCCGTCGCCGGCAGGTTCAGCGTCGAAAGCGAATCGAGGAAACACGCGGCCAGACGGCCGAGCCCGCCGTTGCCCAGGCCCGGATCCTCCTCCTGTTCCTCGATGTCGTCCAGCGACAGCCCCAGCTCCGCGAGGGCCTCCCGATACTCGCCCGCGAGATGCAGGTTGATCATGTTGTTGACGAGCGCCCGCCCCATAAGGAACTCTGCGGACAGATAATAGACGATCTTCGCGCCGCGCTCCCAAAGCCGCTCGTGCGCGTCCGCCCAGCGTTCCATGACGATATCGCGTATCGTCATGCCGACCGCCTTGTATATCTCCTCCTTCGTCGCATCCTGCAAGCTGACGCCCAGCCCGCGCTTCAATTTCTTCTGTATCTCGACCTTGATATATTCCTTGTCAACTCCGTCTGCAATTACCGGCCTGCTCATTCAATCCTCCCGCGCCCACCGCGCACCAAACCACACCCAAATACAAAAAACAACAATCACATCACCCCTCCCCCTCCGCTTTTGCCAAAGTCACGTCCTTATATTATAGAATAAAATCGGCGCGTTTGCTCGACGGCCTCTCCATAGGGGGGTCCCTGCGCCGTTGTACGACGCGCAAAAAAGTTTGCCTGTGGGAATATAGGTACGGAGAATGTTGCTAGAGGCGATGATTACTTCGCGGGTTTCAGCAAGCGCACGATATCACCTAGCGGGATATCTTCGCGGTCATATTTTTCCGATGTAAAATCTCCAAATCCACCTTCAAACTGCCTCATAAATATCGTCATCCCTGCGGGTCCAAGTTCCCTGCTCAGGACGTTCAATCCCGCCTTGCGCACTTCCGAAGGGCTATTAAGATTTATTGCAACTTGCTTATTCACTTTTCATCACCTCCGCCATATACGTTAACGGATTCACTACTTCTATCGATAGCTTCTGTTTGTCGGCTGCTTTTTTAAGTTTGTCGTCAGTCGTCAACATATAATCAACTTCACCATATTCAGCGCAAGCTATATGAAGCGCATCGAATGACCTAATCGAAGACTTTTCGGATATAGCCTTTGCCCGTTTTTCTATTTCCGACGAAAAACGAACCAAGGTCGTCGCAATCTGGTATAGTATCGTAATCTTGTCCCGCTTCTCGACATTGGCTATCATGCTCATCTCAAGCTCCAAAACATCGCTGCCTACGATAATATCTTTTCCGAGACGCCCTCGCTTGACAATAGAGAGTACCGCCTCACTTTCAAGATAAATACGCTCCTGCCCCTGGTCATCAAACGGCCGACTGTAACAGCATGTATCAAGATATAAGTTCACTTACTCTCACGCTCCTTTGACAATTATACACCATCAAATCATCGCGCCGTTGTACGGCGTGCAAAAGTTTGCCTGTGGGAATATAGGTCATGAGTTAGTTTTTGAAGAAGTTCGCGAGGAAATGGAAACAGACGTGGTGCGCGTAAGCGTGGAGAACGGAACGGGGCCAGACGGCAGGCTATCCCAGGCGGGGCTTCACCCTCGTCGAGGTCATCGTCGTCCTCGTCATCCTCGCGATCCTCGCGGCCATCGCCATCCCCGCGCTCACGGGATATATCGACAAGGCGCAGGGCAAAGAGTACGAGATGAAAGCCCGCGATGCGGCAATTGCTATGCGTACAGTGATTGATGAGGCTTACGCTGACAGGAGGCTTGCTACAATTTCATCTTCGGCCATATCAATAGACGGCGGCATGACTTCGACGACATCGGGTTACCTCAAGTCGTGGAATATAGGCAAGATTGCTCAGGAATTGGGCGATACAACGGGGATGAAATTTTATTACGATGCATCAGACCTGATGTCTACAATGAATATGACATCAAAAGATATGACGTACCCAAACACTTGGCGGTTCAATTTCCTTGGACCGGACAATGCGTCAAGCACATTGCTCAATGCCGACGGATTCATGTTTCAGTTTTACCCAGAAGGTTCAGGAAAAAATCTTCCTGTCGTGATTGTCACGTATCATTTGGAACATCTCGATGAAACAATAGGTTTGATGCCTTTTCTTAATTCGGTTGATGCAAGCGGGAAGTACAACTCCAATGTAGGTTATAAAGTTTATCATTTTGACACAGCTTGGTGAGGGATGAAGATTGCTCCGTCCGATTTGAGCCAATTGCACCGGCGTATCTTTTGTTATAATGGAAGTAGGCGGTTTGAAATGCACAAGGCGACAAGCAGTTCAAGGAGGTGAATGATGGGCAAGCGGGTTACAGCTAATGATTTAGCAGAAGAACTTATCGACGTGTTTGGAGTAAAGGGTACGAGTAAATACAATTACGAGCGGTATTTAGAGATACGGAACGGCAGTATACCTAAAACGCTTAGTAGGCATAGAGTACCTGGGACGAGCCATGAAAGGTACGACCCGTATGCGGTCGCTGAATGGTACATGCAAGATCGCATTGCGGGCGGCGCATGGATAAGCGAGGAATAAATATGATTGAGTTATTTTAAAATAACTCAATCACTTGAAATAATAACCTCACGCTAGCAATTTTATTTCAAAATCACGGTGGTTGACTTTACCCGCTACCTTCACTATTATGAAAATTATTGTCAATAATATAATAATGTGGGTGCATGGCCTGTTCACCCGACTCACTGGCACACCCGTATCCACCTTGGCTGTATGCCTGCGAGGCCGCGCCAGAAATCACGCGCCAATCAATTTCGCGGCCAACGAAAAAACATCTTGCAATGAAGATTCATCGAGCCTGCCTATGCGCTTGTTGATATATGAAGCGTAGATGGCAGATATTTTGTCGACCTCCAGAAAACAATCCCGGTCGAGCCCGTTCTCAGCGGACGGCGATACGGGTATCCTCGTATCGATTTCATCATTGCCCACAGATGTGAATGGGATAACTATTACCGATTCCCCTGTCATGTACTTTGGATTTTGAATAATAAGGACAGGGCGAGGCTTTGATGAATATGCCCCTCCCGCAACAAGAGCGATATCGCCCTGCGCGTACTTCACCATTCACCCCAGTCCGCGCGGACCTCGTCCAGAAAATTCATCGTGGATCCCGCGTGGCCATCCTTGACTGACAGACTGAGCGGGATTGCTTTCCGGTTCACCGTCTGGCGAATCAACATACGAATGACTGTCGGCGCGTCAAGCCCGAGTGAATGCACGATATCATTAAACTCCTGCTTCAGCTTCTCATCGACCCTGACGGTCAGCATCGTATTCATAATCGACCTCTTATCTTTAAGGAAGCGCTGATTAATTTTCGCACAGCACGTCCACGTTCCATAGAACATTTATTAACATTATACATCAAATGATGTCGTTTACAAACTGCATAAATCGCGGTGGGCGGTACTCTATCAGCGCGGCACACGGTTGTTTGTCTGTCAGCATTACGGCCTTGACACGTCGGACTACTCTTTCGGCTACATTTTTAAATCGGCGTTGACAAAATATGTAGGTCTATACGAACCTCCCTCATGGTTCCTCATGAGCTTTCCATCATTTACTGCATCAAAGTACGCATTCTTGATGTGATAGACATAACCAAGCCTAATATCTCTTGAGTTCATCCCTCGTGGCCCTTTTAATAGCTAACCCCCACCGACTGGCGGCGGGGGCGTGATTTTCAAACCTTTTCTT
>JAISLZ010000096.1 GCA_031277015.1 Eubacteriales Family XIII. Incertae Sedis bacterium
TGCCCGGTCTGCCTGGGTATGCCCGGCAGCCTGCCCGTGCTGAACCGCGAGGCCGTGGAGAAGGCCCTGCGCGCGGGCATAGCCTTGGGCTGCGAGATACAGACGGACAATATGTTCGACCGGAAGAACTACTTCTATCCCGACCTCCCAAAGGATTATCAAATTTCCCAGCTATACCATCCAATATGCAGGAACGGCCGCGTCGAAATCGATATGGGCGAGTACCGCAAGACGATACGCATCCATGAGATACATATGGAGGAGGATGCGGGCAAGCTCGTGCACGACGCGGGCGCGAGCCTGGTGGATTACAACCGCTGCGGGGTGCCGCTCATAGAGATAGTATCGGAACCCGACCTGTCGTCTGCGGAGGAGGTAGCGGCCTACCTCGATAAACTGCGCGAGATACTGGTGTACGCCGATGTTTCGGATTGCAGGATGGAGGAGGGCTCCATGCGCGCGGACGTGAACCTGTCCGTGCGGCCGGAGGGCAGCGCGGAATACGGTACGCGCACGGAGACGAAGAATATGAACTCGGTCAAGGCGATAGGTCGTTCGATCGAGTACGAGCGTGCGAGACAGATTGCCGTGGTGGAGTCGGGCGGCAAGGTGGTGCAGGAGACGCGCCGTTGGGACGATGGCAAGGGCGAGGGCTACGCTATGCGGGGCAAGGAGAACGCGCAGGACTACCGATATTTCCCCGAGCCCGACCTCGTGCCCCTGCGTATTGACGACGCGTGGATAGCGCGCGCGCGGGACGGCCTGCCCGAATTCGCGGAGGACAAGCGGCGCAGGTACGTAGGTGACTGGGGCATCCCCCCGCGCACGGCGGCCGTCCTCACGGCCGACCGGGACACAGCCGCCCTCTTTGAGGAGATCACGGCCGTGCTCGGCGGCGGAGCCGCCGGCGCGCGCGAAGCCGCGGGCGCAGTTACCGGGGAGATCATGCGCATAGCGGGCGAAAACGGAGGACGCTCTAGCGTCGGAGCCCTGCATATAGACGCGGCGAAGGTCGCTGAAGCTATCCGCATGATCACGGACGCCGAGGTCAACAGGAACCGCGGACGCGAGATCATAGAAGCCGTCGTCAGGACGGGCGCGAACCCTAGGGCATACGCGGAGGCCCACGACCTGCTCATGATAGACGACGAGGGCTTGGTCAATGACGTAGCCGCGAAGGTCATAGAGGGCAACCCCGCGTCCGTCGCGGACTACCTGGGCGGCAAGGAGAAGGCCTTCGGCTTCCTCGTAGGCCAGGCGATGCGGGAACTCAAAGGCAAGGCGAGCCCGCAGGCCGTTAACGCCGCGCTAAGGTCAGCGCTTGAGACATCGGGCGCCGAGGCCGCGCCGCCCGGCAAGGCTACAACACAGGGAGACATGGAGCGAACGCCGCAAGTTCCAGGTTCCTCTGTGTCCACTTCCGAGCCTCAGCAGACGGACAGCACAAGTTTTACTTCACCAAAAGATTCCGCGCCGGAAATTCCCGCATGGAAACAGCGTCTCGTTGAAAGCGATGTAGCGCAGACCGCAGCGTCTGATGGCGCGGCTATAGGGACTTCGGAACCATCCCTTCCCGCATCGAACAAATACCGCACCCACACCTGCGGCGACCTCAGGGAGGGCGACGTCGGAAGCGAGGCGCGTCTCGCGGGATGGGTCCACTCTATCAGGGACCACGGCGGCGTGATGTTCGTCGACCTGCGCGATCAGTACGGCGTGACGCAGGTCGTCGTCAGCGGCGAGGACGCGACGAGGCTGCACAGGGAGAGCGTCATATCCGTCAGCGGCAAGGTGCGCGCGCGCGACGAGGAAACATTCAACCCGAACCTGGCCACGGGAGAGGTCGAGCTGAAGGCGGCGGAGATTGAAGTGCTCGGCGAGTGCCGCAGCGTGCTGCCGTTCGAGGTCGAGTCGTCGAAGGACACGAGGGAGGAACTTCGCCTGAAGTACCGTTACCTCGACCTGCGCAACCCGCAGGTGAGGGACAAGATGCTGCTGCGCTCCGAGGTGATCAAAGACCTGCGCGGCCGCATGGACGCGCTAGGGTTCACGGAGATACAGACGCCCATACTTGCCAACTCCTCGCCCGAGGGCGCGCGCGACTACCTTGTGCCGAGCCGCAAGCACAAAGGCATGTTCTACGCTCTGCCCCAGGCACCGCAGCAGTTCAAGCAGCTGCTCATGGTATCAGGCTTCGATCGCTACTACCAGATCGCACCGTGTTTCCGCGACGAGGACGCGCGTCTCGACCGCTCGCCTGGGGAGTTCTATCAGCTCGACTTCGAGATGGCGTTCGCGACGCAGGAGGATGTCTTCGCCGTCGCGGAACGCGTGCTGTCAGGCACATTCAGCAGGTTCACGGACAAGGCAGTCACGGAGCCGCCGTACCCGCGTATCCCGTTTGCGGAGGCCATGCTGAGGTACGGCACGGACAAGCCCGACCTGCGCAACCCGCTCGTCATCTTCGACCTGTCGGACTTTTTCGCGGGCGTCAGCTTCGAGCCTTTCCGCGGCAGGATAGTCAGGGTCATCCGCGCTCCGGGCGCGGGCGCCAGGCCGCGTTCGTTCTTCAAGACCATGGAGAAGTACGCGCTCGGCATAGGCATGAAGGGCCTCGGCTACGTCACGGTGCAGGATGATATGTCCTACAAAGGGCCGATAGACAAATTCCTCAGCGACGCGCAGAAGGTGGAGCTCGCCGCGATATGCGCGAAGGAAGGCCAGACGCTCGCACCCAGCGACGTGCTGTATTTCATCAGCGACGAGCCAAAAGCGGTAGCGGGCCTCGCCGGGCAAATACGCAGCGAACTTGCGTCGGCGCTTGGCCTGACGGACGATGGCCGTTATGACTTCTGTTTCATCACGGACTACCCTATGTACGAGTGGAACGAGGATGCGGGCAAGATCGACTTCACACACAACCCGTTCTCGATGCCGCAGGGCGGCATGGACGCGCTCACGGGCAAGGACCCTGAGGAAATACTTGCGTGGCAGTACGACATCGTATGCAACGGCGTCGAGCTGAGTTCCGGCGCGGTTAGGAACCACAGGCCGGACGTCATGGCCAAGGCGTTCAAGATAGCCGGCTACACAGAGCGGGATGTCGAGGAAGCGTTCGGCGCACTCTACAGCGCGTTCGGCTATGGCGCGCCGCCGCACGCGGGCATGGCGCCGGGCGTCGACCGCATAGTCATGCTGCTGTCCGGCGACGAGAACATCCGCGAGGTCATCCCGTTCCCGCTCGACTCGAACGCGCGCAACCTCATGCTCGGCGCGCCGTCCGAGGTCACCGAGCAGCAGCTCCGCGAGGCCCACATCAAGATCAGGTGAAAGGCGAGGCCGGGATGCGATGAAGACGAACGGTAATGCCATCGGAATATTCAAATCGAAGTCCAAGCTGACGAACGTCCTGCTCATCGCGGCTATTTGTTCCCTGGCCGCGTGTGCGGTTATCTACACTTTGCATGAATTTCCTTCCCCTGCGTTTCGCTCCGGCGATGCGGATGGATTGTTTCGCTCTCTCGCATCGTACCTGATCATTGCCGCCGCCGCATTTTTCATATGGGGTGGACTATGTCGCCGCAAGGAACGGGGTATACAGGGTTCGGCTCTTCAATCGACATCCAGGATGACGAAAAGCTTACACGTTATCGCAACGCTTATGACGCCCGTTGGCTCGTTTGCCTTTGTCTTGAGGGATGAATGGGTTTCCTTGTTCCATATTAGCGAAATGGCATCTTCGGCCATTCCTCTGTTTCTGGTTATAGCGGGTTTCGTATTGTCCGTAGTGAGCGATATGCGGTACCGGAAAGAGAGCGGGCAGACGTGGACCAAGCAAGATATAGGAGAGACTATATTAGCTGCCGTGATATTGTTTTTCTTCTTTTTGGCCTTCCCAAGTATTTTCGAGTAGACTAGACAGAGTAGGATCGAGCATCGACGCACGGCAATGATATGTGAGATTTTCTTTCCCACAAAGGAATGAGTAAATCACAAAGATATATTCGTAAGTATGTTTTTTTGTATCTCCTATTATAGGAAAGGGCGAGTCCGCGCCGTATTGCAGCGAAATAAAATCCGCAAGGCTGAGCATGTGCGCAAAATAGTCAATATTGATGTCATTCCTGATGGTTCTATTTCATACCTCCACCAGCCCCATACTTTTTTTTGATAAAACGCCATACATATATAGTATTTTCGCTTTTCGGATTACGATGATACATTTTATTAGGATGATCAAGGCCACAGGCGGGATATAGAAGGAGGACTCTTATGAATAATTTTGACTTTCCGATAACGAGAACAGACACCCCGGTGCCAAAGCCGGATATGGACAAACTGGGATTCGGACAATATTTTACGGATCATATGTTTGTCATGGATTTTGACGATGGTACCGGATGGCATAACGCAAGGATCGTGCCCTATGCGCCGATCAGTCTCGACCCCGCGGCCGCTGTCCTTCATTATTCCCAGGAAGTGTTTGAAGGGATGAAAGCCTACCTGACAAGATCGGGAGACGCTTTATTGTTCAGACCCTTCGAGAACGCACAACGATCGAACAATTCATCCAGGCGCCTCTGCATGCCTGTGATTGACGAGCGTCTATACATCGAAGCGATCAAGGCCCTCGTCAGGGAAGACTATGACTGGATACCCGATAGAGAGGGGACGGCTCTATACATACGTCCCTTTATTATAGCTACAGAAGCCTTCCTGGGCGTGAGGCCGTCAAAGAAGTATTCCTTTTATGTGATAATGTCCCCCGTAGGCTCCTACTATGAGAGCGGGCTTATGCCTACCAAAATCTATGTCGAAGATGAATATGCAAGATCCGTCAAAGGCGGTATGGGCGCTGCGAAAACAGGTGGGAACTACGCATCGGGCCTGCTTTCACAGGAAAAAGCCAAAGCAAAAAATTGCTCCCAGGTGCTGTGGCTTGACGGCGTTGAAAGAAAATATGTAGAAGAAATCGGCACTTCAAACGCATTCTTCGCAATAGAGGACAAGATCGTTACCTCACCGCTCACCGGCACGATCCTTCCCGGTATTACCAGGGATTCCGTGATTGAACTGCTGAGATCATGGGATATGCGTGTAGAAGAAGATCGTTTTACCATCGGAGATATCTTTGAAGCGCACGAGAACGGGCGATTGTCTGAAGTTTTCGCCACTGGCACAGCTGCTGTCATTTCTCCGGTAGGGCAAATAATGTGGGGTGAGCGGAGCATCACGATAAATGAGAATACCACAGGCCCTATTTCCAAACGTCTCTACGAAAGCATCACAGGGATTCAAACGGGTATGATAGCAGATCGTTTCTCGTGGACGGAACTGATCCCAAAGCCCTGACAATGTATTATAATTAAACCTATACAAAAGCAAGAAATAGCTACAAGAACAAGCTTGCTATTATTTCGTGGTGAATAAAATATTATAGGTAGAGGAAAGCGAGGCGGACAATGAAATACACAAGCAGGGACGCGGAGAGGAAAGCCATCTTGAACGTCGCTTTCGAGATGACGGCGGCGGCGCGCACAGCCCCCAAGGGCTGCGGCATCGACAACATTGAGACCGTGATTCTCGATGGTGAGGACAAGGACGCGCTAGCGGCCGAGATGCGCGACATCCACGAGAAGCTTGGGGGCGAAGGCCCATTCGGGCGCGACGCAGGCAATGTTGACGCATCTGAAGCCATAGTCCTCATCGGCATCAGGAACATCCCGATAGGGCTGAAAGGCTGCGGGCTCTGCGGGTTCAGCGACTGCGCGAAGGCGACTCAGGCGGGCGCGAACTGCGCGTTCAACGTGACCGATCTCGGCATCGCGACAGGCTCAGCCGCAGCCGTCGCGATGGACAACCGGATTGACAACCGGATCATGTTCACGGCAGGCAAGGCCGCGGTGAACCTGTCGCTGTTTCCTGAAAAGGTCAGGATATCCTACGGCATACCGTTGTCGGCATCGGGAAAGAGCATCTTCTTCGACAGAAAGTAGAACGCGCTATTCTCCATCACCGGGCTTTCGCTCCGCCCTCCGTTGCCGTTCTTCTTCCTTGACGCGACGCTTGGCCGTCGAGCCGGGGCGTTTCCATGTGCTGCGGTTCTTGGGAAAATCAATCATATCTTCCACCTTGCCCGTGACCTGCGGCTTTCGCCACGGCCTCTTGCGGCGGGCGTATTCCCACGATGGGGCGTCGAATGAAATCCGGTTCTTCGTCGGATAGAAGTTGTCGTATAGCATGACGATCACAATCAGTATGACCGAGCCGAGCAACCATCCGCCGATGACATCCGTCGGATAATGTACGCCGAGATATATGCGCGAGCCGCCTATGACGGCGACGAGCAGGGGCAAAGCTACGAAGGCGAGATTGGCCGCGCCGGTATTCTTGCCGATTATAAAGTAACGCCGGAGCAGTATCATAAGAAAGAGGTAGAAGACGAAGCTCGCGTTGGAATGCCCGCTAGGAAAGCTGTAACCGTCCTCGGGTATGAGCCACATCGCCTGGTCGGGACGCGCCCGCTCAATGATATGCTTCAGTATGTACTGGATGATGCCGGCCACTACTGCCGCGACCGCTACGGGTATGCCGAACCTGACGCGAGTCGGTAATACTACCAGCACTACGCAGATGACGGCGATGGTGACGGTATCGCCCGCGCGTGTGATGAACTTCATAATCGCGTTCAGGAAACCGTCTCTGATATCATAGACGAACTGCATCACGTTCAAATCGAAGGTCTCCGACAGGCCCGTGACCACAAACCACAGGTTCAGCACGAACAGCCCAATGAGCACGACAAGTACGACGTACTTGATATTTGACTCGTTTTTTGGCTTGTAGTATTCCATAAACTATTACCTCGGCCCACTGTTCACTGTGCCGAATCGCTGCTATCCTTTTGGTCCGATGAAACCGTGTCGGGCGTTCCTTCTATAAAGGAAGCAGCCTCCCCCTGAAAAGTCATGGTAAAGGAATCCTCCTTTGGAAAGTGCCTCGGGAAATACCGATTCGGTCGCTTGCGCAACGCGGTCGCATCCGCCTTGGTAAGCATGTCAGATACGAACTGCGAGCAGAAATACCGGTTACCCACGCCAATGGGTATGCGCAATATCGAAAAGACCAGACCGACATAATTGAATTTGTATTCATCGGGATTGTCCACGAACCACTTGATGCGCGACTCTATCTCGGCGTAGGCGCTGTCATCCACCTCCACGCAGTACAGCCGGCACGGCGTGGCGCCACGCTTCTTATGGATAGGCCGCTCGATGGTAAAGCCGCGCACGGGATTGAAACTGTAATGGGCGCCGTCACGTTCTAAAGCTATCGACGAGTGCGTGTATTCGTGCCACGTAAAGAGCCTGAGCAGCAGAGCTGCGATATTCTTGTGCTTTGTCAGCAGGATATATATCTTTTTCGTACCTTCAGCGCCTTCGCTCCCTTCGCTGCACCCGGAGGATGCGTGTGATACGCCGGGGATGCCATCCCTCGCGTTTACGATGAACTCACCATCCTTGTATTTCACAGGGATATCGCGCAGGGTCCCGAATATCGTGTCTACCAGATGGTCCCGGCAGTACAGGGAAGTCGTCACGACCATATCCTTGCATGATATGGACCTATCGATTATCAGGTTCTTGTAGGACATGGATCTGTCCACGATGAAATCGCGGCAAAATATCGACCTGTCCAGTATAAGGTCGCGACAGGACAAGGATTTATCGAATATCCTCTTGCCGTAATAAACCGATTTTCGCTTCACGCGCATCGCGTGCATCGCCAATAAATTTATCAAATCGCGCTATCCTTCAGTGATATATACCGCACGGTAATAGCCACTGGGCGGGTATTACTCAGGTTTCCGGCGGAACTATCCATTCACTGCAAACAATATACCATATTTTTGCCCATCGGCGCTACATAAATCGCAACGCGCCGTCAATTCGTCAATCATCTCTGTGATTTTGCGGCTATGCCTACGGGCTTTGTCGTCACGGACGAACCGCTATGGTTGCCGTACGTCGCCCATGTCGGCTCGTAGTCCTCGTCCGCCTGGTTACCCCATAGTACCCAGTTTTCGCGCGTACCGCGGGCGAACAGTTCAAGATAAGGGCTACTGCTGCATGACTCTATGATGTCGAATATTTCATCGGGTTTGCGAGAATGTTCCCGCTTCATCGTCCGCAACAGATTGACCTGGCTGCGTGCGGGCGCAAGTGTCCTGGTATTCCCACGGCCTCGCGTTCCGAACAAAAGCAACTCCGTTACATTCCGAAAATAGAATCCGACGCCACGACCATCGGGTTGCCCGTCTTTACGCACTTTCTCCCATACGATATTTGACTTGTACTGAAAGCCCCATGCCTTCATCACTGCAAGCCCGTCAGGTAGAAGCGCATTTGGAACCCAAAGATAAAGGTGGCACGGATCGTCGGCAATATCGCTGACGGGTAACGCCTTAATTTCATCCAGTTTCATGGTCGGATAGCGATTCAGCCGTTTGTGTTCCGGCGCCATTTTCCCAGTTCTGTTCTGAAATTGCCACGGCGGATCCGCTAAGATGGTTTTGAATTTCCGCTCACCGCAGAACGCGAGCAAGTCGTTCTCGCGATGATAATTCACATTGTCAGCCGCCATATCATTTCTTCCAATCTTTTATCGTTCTCGGCGTTATTCCAACCACAAAGATCGGACAGCCGCCATGCCTTCTCGCCTGTATTCGGGGAAGCAATTTCCCCATCCAAGTCGTGCTTGCTCCATATTTTTGCTTGATACCTAATGCATTAAACAGAGGATTTAGCTCCGCACTTCGCGTTATAATCGCTCCGCACTCGATGATTCCACATTCATAGAAAGCACGGAAAGCATATAGATCACGATCGAAAGTCTGATCTTTGCTGTTCCATTCCATATCGATCGCAACTTTGTTTTTCACATAGTCAATATTATGCCCGTCGATGTAATCTTCAATAAGAATTTCCTCGATGGAAGACGGATTGCGCGTATGCAGCTTCACGAGCAAATCACCCGTGATTTTGACTTCTTTCCATTCGTATGGACGCATGATTTCAGAAAATTTCTTCGGTATTCTTGATTCGTTGCCGCCGGATACTGTGATGTCCTCAATCTTGATCTTGATGTTCTCAAGGGCAAATATAATATCAGAATACTCCTGAGGATATGCTTCCGCAAGTATCTCCACCGCATTGTTAAAATTGTGCAGTTCATACCGTTCATGAACGCTCTACGGTACCAGTCTACCCCATGATTCCATGCTGATCCTCCATATGTCAGCTTCCAAACTCGGATTCCCTTCAACAAAACTCGCGTTTCATTTGACAAAATACGTATTTAATTAAACGAAATCTGCGTTTCATTATATCATGAGGTGAGATCGAATGATAGTTTTATAAACAAATGTTCTCACAAAAAAGCCGCCGTTTTTTTCATAATCCTACATGGCATAGTCTGACTGTGTCGGTCCGCCAAATCTTCTTGAGCATCTTCTACGAAATGTGACTAGCTCAGGTGTCAGGTATGAACATTAATGCTGAAAATCTTGTCGCCATTTCGGAAGCCAACCAAAACTTTTCAAGGGTTGCTCGTCTTGTGATTGGCGAAGTGATTACGCTGAACGAATTTTGGCGCATACAAAATAAACTCCTGAATAAAGCACCGCGCCATGAAAATGGCAGCGAGCATTTAGGATGATTCCTTTCCCTCCTGCGCGTTCCACTCGTCCACCTTCGCGCGGATGGTGGCTTCAACGCGGTCACTCAGCCCCGCGATTTCGCCCTTCGAAAGCCCCGCTGTCGCGATGGGCTCGTGCACGTAGAACTTCACCGTCCACGGCTGGGGATACCCCTTCTCCTCGAACAGCCGCCACGAGCCGGACAGCGACACGGGCACGATGGGCACGCCCGTCTGGGTCGCCATGCGCAGGCTGCCCTTCTGGAATTTCCCCATCTCGTCGCCCCTGCTGCGCGTGCCTTCGGGGAAGATGACGAGGGAGAATCCCTGCCGCAGCCATTCCTCGCCCTCCCTGAAAGCCCGTAGAGTGGAACGCGCGTCGTCGCGTTCTATCATGAGGCTGCGTATGCGCGGCACCCACTTGCCGAAATACGGGATATCCTCGAGCTCCCGTTTCGCGACGAAACCGTGCTGCTTCATCGTGACCGCCGCCATGAACACGGCGATGTCCACGTTGCCCTGATGGTTGGAGACGAAAAGTACGGACCCCTCCGGAATGCGGCCCAGATGCTCGGCTTCGAGCTTGCCGTGCAGCGCGCCGAGCACGCCTGGCCCCCAGTAGTTCTGCGCCTGCCGGATGTACTCCTGCTCATCCGCCCACCTGCCCTCGGCCCGCGCCGAATCGATGAGTCGTTTCAGCTTCCTCAGATGTATCATACTGCCCGCGCCCCACACGAAGAACGGCAGGCTCCTGATTACGTTCATTCAACAGTACCTCTAGCATTGATCCAGCTTTTCCAGCACTATTATTTTAACATATGGCACACTGCCGGATGCCAAGGCCAAGCTCCATTGTCGTAATCATTGTCATCACTGAGCATTTCATTCTTTCAATACCGTAAACAAGAGCGTCAAAGGGGGCTATCCATCTCCTGTTTCCAATATTCTCCAATCGTACACGTCCTGCCATTCGCCTCGTCAGTAATTCGAATCTTCATCACCCCTTCCTGGCTTTTGTCCTTGTCGTAGATAAGGCGAGCCGAATAATTGACTTCATACGTTTTGCCCTTGTCTGTCTTTACATCGGAAATGCACGGATAAATATGAATGGCTGTATATCTCCAATTCCTCCTGCTTCTAGCTCCACCATTCAATTCTATACCCGTGCTTGTTATTTCGCCTTCGAAGAAGCGCATCGCCTCGTCGATCTGCTCGTCAATGCCCTCGATACTCAGCGTCTTCTCGCACAGAAGCGACTTCAGCTTTTCCCTGTCGCCGCCCTGCAGGCTGCCTAGCAGCTTGCGTGTCAGCGCACGCGCCTGCACGTCTGTGTCGGTGTAAAACCTATCAGGCAAGGCAGCATCGACTGCCTCCCTTGTGAACCAGATTGCTTGCACTCGCGCGTCTTCATTGCAGCCCGTCATGGACAGCAAGGCCACGCCAAGCAGCAGCATCTTTGATATATAGGAAAAACGCATCTTATTCATCGCCATACCATACGATCCACAAGACCGGATGCTGTATGTCATCATCGTCAAATATCAGGTAGTTTTCCCAATCTTTATTGCCTTGCGCTTTTTTCTTGAACGCCGCAAACAGCCCGGGCTTTTCGCTGAAATCTATGGAGCCGAGGGTTATCATGCTTTTTACAGGAAGCGTCGCCTCCCTGTACCATACAAACCCGGTTATCCACCATTGGTCGGCGGTGGGCGCCCAGCTGAACATGTTTTCAATATGGTTGCCTACGGTATTGTTATTTTCTCTATCCTCCACAATCTCATATAGGCTGAGCGTCATAGGAAGATCGAAGTCGACCGCGTCCCAGTGTTCCAGGGTAGGGTTGGTATATAGGCCCATCTCCGTCCCCGGGCCAAACGCGCCATATCCGGCGCGCCACATCCACAGATTATAGGACTCCGTTTCCCCGTTTTGATCCGTATAGGTGAAATCAAATTGTCCGTCGTTGCTGTTGCCGAGGTTAAATCCCTTGAGCCCCATATCGAATAACGCGTTATAGCCCACCTTTCTTTGCCAAGTATCGACAACGCTGTGCAGCGCCTGGCTTCTGCTGTCAGGGTAGACGTTGCAGAATTTCTGTCCCCCCTGGGTGGCAAGGTTGCCGACCAGGCGTCCTCCATCTATGGTATGGGCTGTATGGCCTGAGACATCCTGCTCCCATTGCTGATCCCATATTCCTTTAAAACCATTGATCGATAAGGGGGCAGGGTCACGGGGAAGTATCTTCTCGCCGTTGTGCTCGCGATGCTGCCCGTCGTGCAGGCCGTCGCCGTCCGTATCAAGCTGTAGCGGATCCGCGTTCATCTTAAAATATACCAGGATGCCGTTGCCTGGCAGCTCCTTGGTTGCTACATACAGTTCGTCACCGTTTCTTAACCCGTCCCTGTCGTAGTCGTCATCCTCCTGTATCGCGTCGTACAGCTGGTCTGGCGTGAGACGCACGTCCCTGAACGGCGAGACCCGTGTTCCGGCCGTCAGGTCGCCGTCGCACAGCAACCTGGTATAGTAATCGCTTATACCGTCGTGGTTGCTGTCGGTCGTATAGTCGATCGTCTCAAACGCTATCTCGTCATAAATCCGGCCGAGCACACTGGCGGTATCTGCATAATAGTATTTCCCTCCGGTACCATCGGCTATGCTGTTCAGTACGACGGGGAGGACGCCGCTTCCAAGCCCGATCGTATATACCGTGATGCCGTTCGTCGCCGCCTTCTGCGTGTATGCCGTATTGTAAGTACCGTCTCCATCGGTAAGGAATACGATGCAGCGGTACGCGTCCCCGCTATATGACGACGCGGTGAACTGGTCTATCGCGAGGCTTATCCCGGAGCTCAGGTCAGTTCCCCCGTAATTATCGATGTGGCTTATGCCATTGCGGAGCAGGGCTTTGTCATCGGTAAATCCCTGGCGCAATGTCGCGTAATCGTCGAAATCAATGACCGCTGCCCTGGCGCCGTCGCCCAGGCTGTCAACAAAGCTGTTTGCCGCCTGAAGCCGCAGATTGCCGGAGTCGTTCCACTCCATGCTTCCGGACGAATCTATGACAAGCACGACATCCAGCGCGTTCGTCTGCGTCGCTCCAGGCGGCTTGATATCAAGACGCCAACTCGCGTCAAAGTCATATTTGTCCAAGAGTATATACTTTGAGAAGTGCGTCACCGTCGTGCTTGCAACGTTGCCTACAGCATCAGTCGGGACTTCCTCAAGAAGCTGGCTGTCCTCATTCCACCAGTAAATCTGCGGTACGAAATCCGGATCGGTAAGCAACGAGGCGTCAAACGCAAACGATATTACCGCTCTGTCAAAACTGCCGTCTACGCTGAACTCGTACGGCGCTCCGATATAGCCGGGGTGTCGTCGAAGAATATCCCGTCCGTTCCGTCCTCAACGCTCAGCGTCTCAGCCTGTGAACCGGAGAGCGTGACCTTTACGCTTGCGGTGAAGCCGTTGTCTCCCGCTACGGATTTGGTGATATCGAAAGTCGAGTTGTACACCAACGGGTCAAAGCCGCTTGAAACCTCCAGGCCGTCGGATGCCCCGTCGTTGTCCGTGTCACGGGTTGCCGGATCGGTGTCATATGCGAAGATTTCATCGTAATCGTTCAGGCCGTCATCGTCAGAATCGGGGTTGCAGGGGCTGGTGAAGTAAATGTTGAGCTCGTCGATGTTGCGCAGCCCGTCACAGTCGATGTCGCCGTACGCGTCGGAGGCCAACGGGTTCATACCGTTCACAAACTCATCAAAATCCGACATTCCGTCATCATCTGTGTCCGGCTTATGTGAGTCTGTCCCAAGCAGGGTCTCCATATAGCCTGACAGGCCATCGTTGTCAATATCGTCCGTGTCCTGCTCCGGTGATCCGGACGGTGACGGTTCCTGACCGCTTGCCGGAGGCGCTGGCGATGGCTCCGGACTCGGTTCAGGCTTCGCTGCCGGTGTCTTCTGCGGTGGCGATGGTTCCGGCTCCGGCGGAGGCGCTGGCGTTTCCTGAGTAGGTGACGGATCGGGCGACGCCACGGGCGTTTCATTGTCGGCGGATTGCTTCAAGCGGCGCGCTTTGATAGTGTATACCCTCGCTTTTTTGTTGGCCTTTTCAAAAGTCAGCTTGACGCTGCTTTGATTCGCGGGCAAAGTGACAATATATGACTTGCCATTTTTGGCAATCGTCCCTCTGTTCGTCTTTATCGATTTGAGGTAAGTTTTGCTGACCTTGATCTTCTTGGCCGCCTTGCCGGCGGCATACGAGTCACCAGGTTGAAACGCCGTAAACGCGAATGCCATGATGACAATCATAACGGCCGACACAACTCTGGAGAGGCTCTTTTTCTTACATACCATCATGTCCCCAACCTCCCATATATTGCGATAGCAAAACAATTTCCTGAAGACAAAACCGTGGGCTATTCCCCACTTAGCTAGAAGGATATACCTCATACGCCTAAATTGCAAGCGATAATTCGCGTGCGGGTCGGGGTTCGTGTTCATTTGTCGTGAAAATTTAATACACGATAATTGAACGCATGTTTGCAATATGGTAAAATCGGAACATAAGTTTGCGAATATCGTTGGGCGATCTGTTCGACAATATTTACGTCGATGTTTGTGAAAGGCGATTCGAGGGATGGACAGTTCGGTCATGGACAAGCTAGCCGTACTCGGCGAGGGCGCCAAATACGATGTTTCCTGCTCGTCGAGCGGAGCGGACCGGAGCAACATAGGCCGGATCGGAAGCGCGACATGCGCGGGTATCTGCCATAGCTGGACGGCCGACGGGCGTTGCGTCAGCCTGTTGAAGATATTGCTTTCGAACGATTGCGCTTACGACTGCAAGTACTGTATCAACCGTCGCACGTCAGAAGTGACGCGCCGCACCTTCGAGCCGCGTGAGCTGGCAGACCTCACCATCGAGTTTTACAGGCGCAATTACATCGAGGGGCTCTTTCTCAGCTCGGCCGTCCTCATTTCGCCCGACCACACGGCGGAGCGCATGTATGAGTGCCTGTGGATACTGCGGGAGGAATACGGTTTTGCGGGTTATATACACGCGAAGGTCATTCCCGGTACGTCTCCGGAGTTGCTGCACATTATCGGTCTAGTCAGCGACAGGCTGTCCGTGAATATAGAGCTGCCGTCCGAAGCTAGCCTCGCGCGGCTAGCTCCGCAGAAGCGTGTAGAGGGCATACTGGCCCCGATGCGCCAGATTACGGAGACGCAGGCCGAGTACAGGACGCTCTCCGCCCCGGGGCTCATGGGCAAGTACGGCAGTGCTCCCGCGACTTCGGGGCTATCCGGTCGAGCCACCACCGCGGTCTTTCCCGGCGCAGACGATTTCGCACCCGTACACGCGGGCGGCGCGACCTTCCATGCGGGTTTTCCCTCCCGGCGAGGCAAATACCGGGAGCGTTTCGCTCCAGCGGGCCAGACCACACAGATGATCATAGGCGCGTCCGACGAGAATGACCGGCATATCATCGGGACATCCGAGACATTGTACCGCAGGTTCTCGCTCAAGCGCGTCTACTTCTCGGCTTACATACCGGTCGCATCCGCACCGGAGCTGCCCGACATGACTATGCCTCCACCGTTGAAACGCGAGCATAGGCTTTACCAGGCCGACTGGCTGCTACGCTTTTACGGATTCCGCGCGGACGAGATACTGCCCGTGGACTATCCCAACCTTGACTATGACCTCGACCCAAAGGCGATATGGGCGCTACGCCATCTGGAGTTTTTCCCTATCGAGATCAACAAAGCCTCGCCGGAGGAGCTTCTGCGCATACCGGGGGTGGGGAACACCTCAGCAAAACGGATCGTGCGGCAACGCCGCGAGGCGGCCGTCAGATACGATGACCTGAAGAAGATGGGGGTCGTACTGAAGCGTGCCAAGTATTTCCTCACGTGCTCTGGCAGGTATTATGGTGACAGCGAGCTCGAACCGCATTACATCAGAGACAGGCTGGCACGCGGACACCGCGATCCCCGCGAGCTTTCCGCGGATGCGTCCGCGAGTTCGCCCATCCTCGACGAAGCAAAGATCAGGGGGGAGCTCGCCGGTGACGCCACCGCGCAGATATCCATGTTCGATGCGATTTCCGCGCTGCCAGGAGCGGAGGCATCCGGATGACCTATCTCTACGACGGCACTTTTGACGGCTTTCTCACCTGCGTATATGAGCATTATTACTCTGGCAAGGCCGATGCCATATTTCCTTCCGGCGCGTATCAGGCAGGCATGTTTGCAAAGCCGCACGATGTGCGTACCGAGGACGGTAAAGCGAGGAAGGTCGAGGATGCTATTACGGAGAAGATATCACCGCATGCGCTCGCGCGCGTATATCGCGTCTTCCGTACGAGCGTGGAGGACAAGGAGATGCTACTGCTGAACTACATTCGTTTCTGCTTCAGGCACGGCCCGAGCGCGGCCTGCCTGCACACGCATCCCCTGGTGCTCCCAGTGGACAAGGCCGAACACCGGATAGCTAACGAAGCGCATAGGCTCTGCGGACTCATACGTTTTTCCGTCATGACAGCGACGGATTCGGATGAAGACGCCTATTCGTGGGAGGCCACCGTATCAGGTCGCGCGATTGCGCGCCGTAGCGCACCGGAAATACTCTATGCCCGCATCAGCCCGGATCACGATGTACTGGAGTTTATAGCGCCTCATTTTGCAGACCGCTTCAAGAGCGAGCCCTTCATCATTCATGACACGGAGAGAGGCAAGGCCGCCATTGCGTGGCGCAGACGCTGGCGCATCGAAGATTTCACGGACAAGGACGCTACCCTGCTCACAGGCACGCTGGGCGAGCAAGCGTATCGCGATCTATGGTGCGAATACTTCAATACCATGGCAATCAAAGAAAGAACAAACTCCCGCTGCCAGCGAGGCCTCATGCCCGCACGTTATTGGAAAAATCTACCGGAAATGAATATCCGATGAACTACGCTGTTCTACGATGAAAGTTGGGTAGTATGTCGTCACGGCTTGACCACGACGAAGGCTCCGCCGAGGACGCTGCGACGCAACCACTTTTTCAAATCCACTTCGAGCAGGCGACCGTTGTCCACGATCTTGCACTTGCCCGACGCGTCGTCAATTGAGACGAGCGTCACCCAATGATAGCTATCCAGGTTCTTGACACGTCCGCCCGACAGATTGAGGAAGGCGACGGGCAGGTCATCCTCGAGCGCTGCTCCCAAAAAACGGTATATATCACCTGCCTTAGGTCTCTTGTTCGAGGCAGCCGGCACGGTAAGGATATCGTAATCAAACTCGAACCCGACGATCGCGGCATACTCGCGCGCGCCACGCGTGAAGTCGGCCGGCATGATGCCGATGAGCCCGGGGCGCACAAAGGGATATACCGCCTTCATGAACGCGAGAAAACCTTCCTTATCGTTAAGGTCGTATGGCGCGAGACCTGTGAATCCCTCGCGCGTCCGCGCGAAATATCCCAGGATGTTTGCGCAGGTGGTCGCCCCACACGCAGCCTCTTTGCGGTATTCCTTGTGGGAACCAAACCATTCCTGATCCCCTCCGTAATAAGAATTGCCCGACGCGTCCCTGATGAGGAACGCGTCGGTATTTGACAATGCTTTCATTTAGATTATTTTCTACAATTTCCCTGGCATGCTACCGGCACGCCAGCCTACCTCTCGACTACGAGGGCCGTACCCTGGCCGCCACCTATACAGAGCGTCGCGAGCCCGCGCTTTGCGTCCCTGCGCTTCATCTCGTAGAGCAACGTCACGAGAATACGCGCACCTGACGCGCCTATCGGATGACCTATAGCAATGGCGCCGCCGTTGACGTTCGTCTTTTCGGGATCGAGCCCGAGATCGTTCGCGACCGCTACAGACTGTGCCGCGAAAGCTTCGTTCGCTTCGACGAGATCGAGATCCGGCACGGTCAGGCCCGCTTTTTCGAGAGCTTTTTTGGAGGCCGGCACGGGGCCGATGCCCATAATCGTGGGATCAACGCCCGCCGAAGCATAGGACAAGATCTTCGCCAGCGGCTTGATACCCAGCTCATCGGCCTTCTCTTTTGACATGACGACGATCGCGGCCGCACTGTCGTTGATGCCGGATGAATTGGCCGCCGTAACGGAACCGTCTTTCTTGAAGGCGGGCTTGAGCTTTGAGATGCCTTCGGCCGTCACTCCCGCACGAGGATATTCATCAGTATCGAACACTATCGGATCGCCTTTGCGCTGAGGTATCTCTACGGGCACGATCTCGTCCTTGAACTTGCCCTCCGCAAGCGCGGCCTCCGCCCTCTGTTGCGAGGTCGCGGCGAACTGGTCGAACTGGTCGCGAGTGAGGCCCCACTGTTCGGCGATGTTCTCAGCGGTGATACCCATATGATAGTTGTTGAACACATCCGTCAGACCATCGTGCACCATCATATCGATGAGCTTCGTGTCGCCCATACGCGCGCCCCAACGGACGTTCGGAGCGAAGTACGGCGCCATGCTCATATTTTCCGTGCCGCCGGCGACGATAATGTCCGCATCGCCCGCCTTGATGATCTGCGCCGCAAGACTGACCGTGCGGAGCCCCGAACCGCAGACCTTGTTCAGCGTCATCGACGGAATTTCCTTAGGAATACCGCCCTCCATTGACGCCTGCCGCGCTACATTCTGGCCCTGCCCACCCTGCAGCACGTTCCCAAAGATCACCTCGTCCACCGCCACCGGGTCGATACCCGCCCTTTTCAGCGCCTCCTTTATGGCTACGCCGCCCAGTTTCGCCGCAGATACATTCTTCAGGGCGCCGCCGAACGAACCCACCGCCGTCCTCGCCGCACTCGCTATCACTACTTCTCTTGACATGGTCTCCTCCTTTAAATTTTAATAATAATTATATCTTCGTAATATTTCCTATTTCCCTCTCGCATATATCATATCACAAAGAAGAAAAGGTGCACAAGCATGAATGATAATTTTTTCACAATCTTTTTCAGTCGTAAATTTGAACTCCTGAAAGGCACACGGTGCGGCATAGATATTTCGGAAGACGAGAGGCTCGCGCCTTTTGATGGCTTCCATATGAATCATTTCCCCACATCCTCAATTGTCATTGCAAAACCGCCCGAAAATCAATATAATCGTCATATGAGTTTGCTATCGTTCACAGTTTTCTGCATTGAGATGTATGCGGAATACGCGCAGGAGAAGCGCTTGGTATAGCCTATATGTATATTTTGCTACGATGTCCGACTTCGACAGCTATCACTTCGCAGACATCATCACGGATATCACAAATCACTCTATAATCGCCTATTCGGTAGCGCCATAACCCTGAAAAATTATCAGTTAATCCTCTCCCTAATTTACGAGGATTGTCTGTTCCGTCGATATTTCTCTTCAGCCATGACAAAATGAGACGTCGCTTAAACGGATCGAGTTTCTTCAATTGTTTGCCGGCCAATTTTTCTATAACGAGCTTATATTTCACC
>JAISLZ010000105.1 GCA_031277015.1 Eubacteriales Family XIII. Incertae Sedis bacterium
AAAATGCGAAAAACAAATTGTCAATACCGTTTTTCACCATCACCATGGCGGTAATATATGTTGCGCCGACGGCGATGGACGCGAAAGAAAGATCAAATCCGCCTGATATCATCACAATCAGCACAGCCATGCCCAATATCCACATCCAACTGGATGCGCGCACTATTTCAAGCAGATTTTCCGGACTAAGGAATAAAGAGTTTGAGAGAGTAACGAATATCAAATAGCCAATGATGATAAATAATATAAACGATTGCGTCTTTGTGAATAATGATTTCCAGTTCTTCGATACTAATTTTTCCATATCGGTTTTCTCCTAACACACATCCGAATCAATGATATTGAAAACCTTTTGGTAACTGTCCCCGGACTTGAGCTCTGAGTCGGATAAATGAGCGACGGCTTTGCCGAATTTCATAATCAAAAGTTCGTTACAATTGGCGAGAATTTCGGGGATTTCATCGGATATCAGCAATATCCCCATCCCTTTTTCCGCGAAGGCGTGTATTCTCTCATATATTTCGGATTTTGAACCTACATCCACGCCCACGGTCGGGGAATCCAGAATGAGTATCTCCGGCATGGTTTCTATCCAACGGCCCAACACTACCTTCTGAGCGTTGCCACCCGATAGATTCATCACGTTTGTGTAGATGCTTTCCGTCACAATCCTCAGCTCACTTACTTTATCCTCCGCCTTTTTTTTCATCGCTTCATTGTTAAGCACACCATTCTTTGACGTGACCGAATCCAGGACTATCGAATTGATGTTGTCCAGAATGCTCATCCCCAGATAAACGCCCTGCGTTTGTCTGGTTTCCGGCACAAGCGAGATCCCGTTGTCAATAGCCACAGCAGGAGACTGAACGGATAATTCCTCACCGTTCACCAATATTCTTCCACCGTCGGGAGGATTGAGGCCGAATAGAGACAAGGCCAATTCGGTCCGGCCTGAACCAAGGAGCCCGATAATGCCGAAAATATCCCCTCTGCGAATCTTGAAACTTATATTCTCATAATTGCCTTTTCTAGTTAGACCATCTACCTCAAGCACCGGTCTGTCATCCTTATGTATACGTGTATACCTTGGATATTCCACTTCACGTCCGGTCATATGATAGGTCAGAGTTTTTTCGTCCACTTCCCTGGCGGGGAAATCGCCTACCTTGGCCCCATCCCTGAAAATCGCAACATGATCCGCGATTTCCATAACTTCATCCAATTTGTGGCTGATAAAGATGATAGATATACCCTTCTTTTTCAATCCCAAAACGATAGATATCAGGCGATTGACCTCGCTTTTGGTAAGCGCTGAGGTGGGTTCATCCATAAATATGATCTTTGCGTCAAGGCTAAGCGCGCGGCAGATGGCGACCAACTGCTTATTTGCTATGGAGATATTCTCTACAATTTCGTCGAGTTCAATGCTAATATTGACCTTTTCAAGCTGCTCCTTGGCGATTTTCTTTATTTCTTTCCAATTTATAAGTCGTTTTCCATCAACGAGTATTTTGTTTATCGCTATATTCTCCGCCACCGACATATGCTCGAATAGTGAGAAGTCCTGATATATGACCTGTACGCCTTCATTTATGGCATCCTTAATGGTGCACCGGTCATACCTGTTGCCATTTAAGATAATCTCGCCGCTGTCCGGAGCGTAGTTACCCGACACCGTTTTGACAAATGTAGACTTACCCGAACCGTTTTCCCCTACAAGGCAATATATCTCGGAGGGCGCGACCTCGAGGCTTACATCGTTTAGCGCGTGGGTAGTACCAAATGATTTATGTAAATGATTAACGATTAATATCTTTTCTTCCATATCATTGTTGTCTCCAGTTAATCTGCCCTGCCTATTACAAAGCGGGATATACCCATGATCGTGCGTATATCCCGCTTGCGCTGTCAGACGTCAATAGTCATATTGATCAACATTTTCAGCTGTATACTCGATCAGAGCTTCCTCGTCGCCAAAGATTTCACCGCTTGACCACACTTCGCACTTGGTGTAGCCTGCCCTATCCAAATTCAGAGGCGCCTTTATCTCCTCACCCATAATTACAAGATGGGCAAGTTTTGCCAGCGCCCAGCCTTGGTCGTAAGGATCAGCACATATGGCAAACTGGCAAAATCCGTTTTTGAGTTGTTCACCGTTCGCGGAAGGCAGTCCGAGCCCACCGATAACCATATCCGTCTTGTTGACTTCTTCGAGATAACGTCCCGCCGACATAAGGCTTTCTATGGTCGCACTGACGAAACCGTCAAGATCCGGATGTGTCTGAAGTATCTCTTTGAATTTATCATAGCCAACTTTAGCATCGTTCTTATCCTCATAGGGAACCTGCTCCACCAATTTGATGTCAGGATAGTTTTCAGCAAGATAGCTCTTACATACGTCAAACCATATCATGTGGGAAAGTTGAGTAAGTCCTCCAACCATCATGACCCAGTCGCCTTTTCCTCCAAGCTCCTCGCCCAGGCGCTTGCCAAACGCTTCTCCAAGCATCTGATGGGAATAAGTCTCGATATTGTAGTTTGCGATAGGCAGAAGTTCTTCACCTTCGTTCATGATGACTACGATACCCGCCTCCCTTGCTTTGGTGATCGCGGGACGCAGTGCATCCTGGTCGACAGGGACAACACAGATTGCATCCACACCCCGGGCAATACAGTCTTCAATAATCGAAGCTTGCTTCGCCGCATCGGACACGTCAGGGGATGCCAATGTAACCTTTACATGGGGGAGGCTTTCCTCGTATTGTTTCATCCCCTCAAAGATCATGTCAAACCACTGCACGCCTTCGAGCTTCGCGCAAAACACGATTTCGACATCATCATCCGCACTCTTTGTATTCGTCGGATATTCCGAGACTACGACAGGAACGCCCTCCGTAGGCTCACCTTTCGGCGTCCATGTAAAATTAAATTCCTCTTGAGCGGCTTCGGCATCACTTTCAGACGCCGTATCGCTTTCCTCGGCTACAGGTTCGATGCTGTCACCGGTTTCAGAGCTACCTCCACCACCTCCGCTACACGCGGCGATGGATACGACCACCATGATCAAACACAGTACCACTATCAATTTTTTCATCAATTTTCTTCCTCCTTAACAATACAACAATTCAATACACCATTAATAAAAAGAAGCTGAACTATGACTAGATCAGCGATTCTTTAATTTTCATCATTTTAGTCGTAATTACCCGGCACAAGAGGATAAGTAAATATCAGACTGATCAATAGTATCATGCACATCCTCCTTACCCTCTTATCTCAACTCAAACTTTCATAATATTCTAACAGTTAATACTATGGCAGTAAACCCTTACCTCATAGGATGAAACAAATTTCAGAAATCGTACTGAGCGATCACGGAAAATGAAAATAGATAGAAATATGGATATATAGATATACATGCTGACGCCTCCGGCACAAGGCCGGAAGCGCTGATACAGATATTCAAAAACTGTCTATAGAGGGCGTATTCCGAGGATTACGCCTCCATGAGTATAGGCAGTATGACGGGGCTGCGGCCCGTTTTCTTATATATGTAGCGTTTCAACTCAGAACTTATCTCCTTCTTGATGGCCGAGTACCCGCGCGCCTTTGAGCGCCTGAGCTCAGCGAACTTGTCAGAAACGACGCCCCTGAGCTCGTCAATCATACCTTCGTTCTCCTTGACATAGACGAAGCCGCGCGTGAATATTTCCGGGCCCGAAACGATATTGCCCGTATCCGGATCGGTCGTCGCTACTACGATGATGAGGCCAGATTCCGACAGCAGCTTGCGGTCACGCAGGACCACCGTGCTGATGTCACCTACGCCCAGCCCGTCGACGAACACGGGATCAGAGTCTATCCTCTCCTTCGTTATCTCGGCCTTGCTCTCGCTCACCTCCAGCACTTTGCCGTTGTCGAGGATGAAGATATCCTTACCGGATATACCCATCTCCTTAGCGATATCGGCGTGCCGATACAGATGTCTCACTTCACCATGCACGGGCATGAAATACTTAGGCCTTATGAGAGAAAGCAGCAGCTTCAGCTCATCCTCACAAGCGTGGCCCGAGACGTGTATATCAGCTATCTCAGAGTAGGTAACCTCAGCCCCCTTCGCCAGAAGCAAATTGACGATGTTGGAAACCGTCTTTTCGTTGCCGGGGATCGGAGTTGACGATAAAATTATTCTGTCACCTTTGCGTATGGATATCTGCCGATGTTCACCCATGGCCATACGTGTCAGAGCCGACATCGGCTCACCCTGGCTGCCCGTTGTGACGATTACGAGCTTCTTGTCAGGAATCTTCTGAGTGGCATTCAGGTCCACGAGCACGCCGTCGGGCATATTCACGTAGCCCATCTCCATCGCCAGCTTCATTATCTTGTCCATACTGCGTCCGGACAGCGCCACTTTACGGCGGAACTTCACGGCAGTATCTATGATGGTCTGTACGCGGTGTACGTTGGACGCGAAGGTCGCTACGATGATGCGCCCGGTAGATTCACTGAATATATTCTCCATTATCGTATTCAGGTGCTTCTCCGATTTCGTATGCCCTTTTCTGTTGGCGTTTGTGCTATCCGATAGCATGAGCAGGACACCTTTGCCACCCAGCTCCGCAAGCCTGGGCAGATCTATCGGAAAATTACCGACCGGGGTGTAGTCCACCTTGAAATCGCCGGAATGGTAGATGACGCCGAGCGGCGTCTGTATCGCGAGGGACAGGGAATCGGCTATAGAATGCGTCATGTGGATGGCCTCCACCTTGAAGTCGCCGAGCGTCAGTTTGTGGCCAGCCTCAATGCGCTTCAGCTTTGCCTTGATCCCATGTTCGTCGATCTTACTCTTGATCAGCCCCAGTGCGAGGCCCGTGGCATAGACCGGCACATCCACCCGTTTCAGTAAATACGGCACGCCCCCGATATGATCCTCGTGGCCGTGAGTGATGACGAGCCCCTTCACCTTATGCCTGTTCTCCTCAATATACGCAAAATCGGGGATCACCACGTCGATGCCGAACATCTCATCCTCTGGGAATGACATGCCGCAGTCTACGATGATGATGCTATCCCCGTATTCGAACGCCGTCATGTTTTTGCCTATCTCGTTCAGGCCGCCGAGAGGTATGACGCGCAACACGGGCCGCCCTCGCCTGCCCCGGCCATCGCGCCGTCCGCCGCTAGAAGAATCACTGGGCCGCCCATCCGCATCGCCCGTGCCACCACGTCGCTTCCGCGCTGGCGATGCGCTGTTCTCACCGCGCTCCCGAGCAGGCGTAGACTGTTCGCGCCGAGGACCATCCTTGTCACGGCTTCCCCTTAGCGGGCGCTCCGGCGCAGCGATCTCCTCCTTCTTCTTACGAAAATCATGTGTTACCCTCTGTTTCATATCGTTTATCTTCTGTTTCATATCCTTCATTCTCTCATTATGTCCTATCTATATTATCTTTCCTTCACTACGATGTTCACGAGCCTGCCCGGAACGGGTATGATCTTCACGATCTCACGCCCCGCAGTCAGTTGATCCAATAGTCCACTATCTCGAACTGCGGCTTCCAGTCCCGCGGCATTAAGTCCCTGCACCACGCTCAGCCTGCCCTTCACCCTGCCGTTCACCTGGAGTGCGATCTCTACTTCAGAGGACATAAGCGCTGATTCGTCATATTCGGGCCACGGCGCTCCATACAGCGCGCTATCATGGCCCGTGAGCTCCCACATCTCCTCGCAGATATGTGGCGCAAACGGCGAGAGCAAAAGTATCAGGTCCGTTATCGCGCGCCGTACAAGCGTAACGTCCGGCTCGCGTGCCACTTCCCTATACCGGTACAGGGCATTCACAAACTCCATTATCGCGCTGATTGCGGTATTGAAGTTGAAGCGCTCCCCAATATCGCGCGCCACCTTCTTTATCGCACGGTTGCGCGCGCGGTCAAGCTCCCTGTATTCTGGCGCCCCGGTCGTGGCGCCTGCGTCAAGCGACAACCCAACGGTTTCGTTTGACAGCTCCGTCACGATGCGCCAGACTCTGTTCAGGAACCTGTAGCTCCCTTCAACGCCACGATCCGACCATTCGAGCTCCTTCTCGGGCGGTGACGCGAACAGGATAAAGAGCCGCGCTGTGTCGGCGCCGTACCGGCCTATGATCTCATCCGGAGAGACGACATTGCCGAGTGACTTCGACATCTTGGCCCCGTCCTTCAGCACCATGCCTTGTGTAAGCAAGTTTTCGAACGGCTCGCCTGTAGGCGAGCGCCCTATATCGTATAGGAACTTCGTGAAAAAACGCGCATAAAGAAGGTGAAGTATCGCGTGCTCGACACCACCGATATACTGGTCCACGGCCATCCAGTACTTCGCCCTTTCCGCTGAGAAGATATCTCCGCTGTTGTGTGCGTCCGTAAAGCGCAGGAAGTACCACGAGCTGTCCAGAAAGGTATCCATCGTGTCTATCTCGCGTTTTGCAGGCTCTCCGCATATGGGGCATACAGTCTCTTGAAAGCTTTTGCTCGTGGTCAGCGGCGATTCTCCCTTACCGGTGAACTCGACGTCCGTCGGTAGTAGCACGGGCAGGTTCTCCTCCTTCTCGGGGACCCAACCACAGGCGTCGCAATGTATCATCGGTATGGGCGTTCCCCAGTAACGCTGTCTCGAGATAAGCCAGTCGCGCAGGCGGAAGTTGACGGCGCGCTCGCCTGTGCCCTCATCCTCAAGGCGACGCGTCACAGCTTCCTTGCACTCCCGGCTGCCCATGCCGTCAAACTCGCCTGAGTTGATCATCGTACCTTCCGCAACGAAGGCTTCCCTAAGATGGTCCAGGTCTATATCCGGATCGCCTGGATCGACGACGGGGATGATGCCTAGCCCATACTTGACCGCGAAATCGAAGTCGCGCGCGTCGTGAGCGGGCACCGCCATGATCGCGCCCGTCCCGTAGTCCATGAGCACGTAATTCGCTATGTATATCGGAACCTCCCTGCCGTTCATGGGATTGACGGCGTACCTGCCGATGAAAAGCCCTTCCTTCTCTATCTCAGCAGAGCTTCTGTCGATGTCGCTCACATACTGCAATTTACGCAGAAAATCGGCGACCGTTGCCTCGTACTCCGTGCCGTCCGTCAGTTCCTTCACGTATGGATGCTCGGGCGCGAGCACCATGTACGTGACGCCGAACAGCGTGTCGGGGCGCGTCGTGAATATACGCAGCTTTTTGTCAAATCCTTTAATGGAAAAATCAGCTTCCGCGCCTTCGCTACGCCCTATCCAGTTGCGCTGCATGAGTTTGACCTTTGAAGGCCAGCCACCTAGTTTATCCAAGTCATCAAGGAGTCTCTGCGCGTAGTCCGTTATCTTGAGGTACCACTGGTCCAGATCACGCTTGCCGACCGCCGTCCCGCAACGCTCGCATCCTCCCTCCACGACCTGTTCGTTCGCAAGGACGGTATTGCACGACGGGCACCAGTTGACGGGGTTCTTCTTCTTATACGCGAGCCCTCTCTTGAAGAACTGTATGAATATCCACTGTGTCCAGCGGTAATATTCGGGGTCGCACGTCGCAACCTCCCTATCCCAGTCATATGCCAGACCGAGGCGTTCGCACTGCCCGCGCATAGCCGATATATTGTCCCGCGTCCATACATTGGGGTGTATGCCGTGCTGTATCGCCGCGTTCTCCGCAGGCAGGCCGAAAGCGTCCCAACCCATCGGGTGCAGGACGTTATAGCCCTTCATCTTCAGGAAACGCGCCGTTACGTCGCCTATGGAATAATTTCGGACGTGACCCATATGGAGTTTGCCCGAAGGGTACGGAAACATCTCGAGAAGATAATACTTTTCCCTGTCAAAATCCTCCGGCGTACGGAACAAGCCAGCCTCACGCCAGCGGGCCTGCCACTTCTCCTCAACGGCCTTGAAATCGTATTTGCTGCTGTCCATGCGTTTCGTACCTCTCCGAGCTCCGGTCACAGCACCTTGACCGCGTCGCCCCATATCTTCTCCAGCTGATATTTTTCCCTCTGTTCCGCGAGGAATAGGTTCACTATCACATCGCCACAGTCGACCAGTATCCAGCCAGACCCTTCGCGGCCTTCCGCGCCCTTTGCGGCTAAGCCGCGTCCCTCCAGCACGTCTCCCACCTCGTCCCTCAGCGTACTTAGCATACGAGTGTTAGTAGCGGTCGCGTTCACAAAACAGTCGGCGAATGACGACTGCCCACTGATGTCAAGTATCGTGATATCCAGCCCTTTTTTGGCGTCTATGGCGTCCGCTATGGCGCGAGCGAGCGCGACGCTCTCCTCCGTGCCCGCGGAGACCGCCCCCGCCACTCCTGTATAGCCCTGTATGAGTCTGTCCATTATCTTGCCGTTCTCCGTAGAGTTTGATTCCGTCGGCATATTCCTTATCTCTCCTTCCAACCATTCTATAGCATCCAGTGAATCCTGCGCCGGCTCAATCCCACTTTTCACAAGATAGACGTTCAACTCCCTGATCACCTCCAGCGCGCCCCTATAGAGGTTAGCATGGACGAGGCCACGCAGCCTGGTCACACCTTCATAGCTTCTCGTAGGCTCGAGCGTGTCTGCCAGGAACACGACGAGCTCGAGTTTGCTCATGCCCGCGCGACCTGTCGTATGGTAACGCACGGCGTTCAGCACGTCTTCGTCGCCTATCCCGTACTCCGACTGCATGAGATCCGCGGCCTCTCCCGCATGAGAAAGATCGTTACCGGGCTTTTCGCAGTCCTTGCACAGATCGTGGAACAGTGCGGCTATCCTCGCCCTGCTCTCGTCTACGCCGTAGAGTCGGGCCAATCGGACGGCCATGCCCATGACGTTCATCGTGTGCTCAAACCTACGTGGGTTTTCGCGCGCGCGAACTATCTCCTCAATCCTTTTTATATCCATAAAGCCCGCGCTCCGCTATGTAGCCTGCCACCGAGTCCGGCGTCATGTACCGTATGCTCTCGCCGGATACCACCCTGCGCCTTATCTCCGATGAGGACACGTCCATCCATGTGTTGTCGGCCACCGTTATCTTCGCGTCGTGCATCGCCTCGTACTCCTTCGCGGCTGAGGCTGTCTCATCCTCCAAGTAGCCCGGCCTGCGACCTACTACAAAGGAAAACTCCTTCATAAGGCTGTCATATTCCTTCCATTTACCGAGGCTGAGGAACATATCCGCACCCACTATGAAGGACCACTCTGTACCGTTTCCGCCGTCGGAGCCGTCGGAAGGGACGAGACAATACCCGTCGCGTAAGCGACGTAATGAATCTATAGTGTACGACACGCCACCACGCAGAAGCTCCACGTCCGTGATCTCGAACTTGGCGTTGCCATTGATGGCAAGCCGCAACATCTCTACCCGATCAAAGCCCGTAGTCACGGGCATACCCTGTTTGAACGGCTGTATATGAGCCGGCATGAACAAAACCCTGTCCAGCGACGCGGCGCGCGCCGCCCCCTCAGCCAACAGGAGATGGCCCATATGCACCGGGTCAAAGGTACCTCCTAGTACACCAATCTTCACGCTCACCCCTTGACTAGTTCGAGACCTAGTTCCGCCAACTGTTCGAGCGGAGCTGAGGCGGGCGCACCGCTCACAGGATCCTCGGCATCCTGGTTCTTAGGGAAGGCCATAGTCTCCCGGATGCTATCCTCGCCAAGCAGCAGCATGATGAGCCTGTCCAGCCCGTAGGCGAGACCGCCATGCGGCGGCACGCCGTAACGGAAGGCATCAAGCAAGAACCCAAATTGACCTTTTATTTCCTCATCAGACAATCCGAGCGCACTGAACATCCTATTCTGCAAATCCCTGTCGTGTATCCTTATCGAGCCACCGCCGATCTCCGTACCGTTCAGCACGAGGTCATAGGCGAGCGAGCGCACTGCGGCCGGGTCGCTCTCGATTTTGTCCATGTCCCTCGGATCCGGCATCGTGAACGGATGGTGCATGGCCTTGTAGCCACCCTCTCCGTCGGACTCGAAAAGAGGAAAATCCGTCACCCACAGGAAGTCAAAGCGGCTCTCGTCTATAAGTCCGAGCTTTTCCGCTGCGACGGAACGCAGATAGCTGAGCGTGGCGTACACGATCTTGTCCGCATCGGCGATGATGAGGATCAGGTCGCCCGTCTCCGCTCCGAACGCGGTCACCAACGCATCCATCTCCTTCTCCGTGAAGAACTTGCCTATCGGTGACGAAACACCGCCCTCCATAAGCTTGATCCATGCCAGCCCCTTGGCTCCGTAGCCCTTTACGGAGTCCGCGAGCCGGTCTATATCTTTACGGCTGAACGCACTCACGCCGCCGGGCACGCATATGCCGCGCACGGAGCCGCCGGCCGATATCGCGTCCGCAAATACGGAGAACCCTTTGCCCTCTACGTATGAGCTGATATCGGCAATTTCAAGCCCTAAGCGCGTGTCGGGCTTGTCGCTCCCGTAATGCGACATCGCCTCCTCATAGGTGTAACGCGGGAATGGCGTTTCGATATCTATCTCGAGTGTCTCCTTCATCAGAAACTTCATGTAGCCTTCCTGTATGCCGATGACGTCTTCCATATCCACAAATGACATTTCAAGGTCCACCTGCGTGAACTCGGGCTGTCTATCCGCTCGCAAATCCTCGTCGCGAAAGCAACGCGCTATCTGAAAGTAGCGATCCGCTCCCGAAGCCATGAGAAGCTGCTTGTACATCTGCGGCGACTGTGGCAATGCGTAAAAATTGCCGTTGTTGATGCGGCTCGGAACGAGATAATCGCGGGCGCCTTCGGGGGTGGGACGGATGAGCATGGGCGTCTCGATTTCCACGAACCCGTTGTCCGAGAAGTATACACGCGTTGCGCGGCACACCTCGTGGCGAAACGCCAAGTTGCGCTGCATGCGCAGTTTGCGGAGGTCGAGGTATCGATACCTCATACGCAGTTCCTCCGACACATTGTCGTCATCCTTGACATATATAGGGGGCGTTTCTGCCGCAGAATATATCACAAGGCGCTCGGCCCTAATCTCGACGTCGCCCGTCGCAAGGCCGGGGTTCTTCGACTCCCGCTCGCGGCAGACACCTTCGACACCTATGACGTATTCGTTCCTGAGGGTCTCGGCCGCCTCAAAGATTTCAGGCGGCAATTCCTCATCGAACACGATCTGGACGATCCCAGTCTTGTCGCGCAGGTCGCAGAATATAAGGCCGCCGAGCCTGCGGCTACGCTGCACCCACCCGTTCAGGCGCACCGCTCTGCCCTCGTCACGCAGCCTGGGCTTGCCACAGTACATATTACGTTTTATCAGTTCAGGCATAATTCTCCTCGTTCATATATCAATCCTTGTTCTTTCTCATTCTTGCTATCCCTCCCCTTCAGAGTTTCCCACTATAAATTTGGCGATATCGGCGAGAGGAACTTTCCGTTCATCGCCGGTCGCCATATCCTTCAGCGGCGCTACACCTGACGAGAGCTCGTTATCGCCTATCGTGAGCGCGTAGCGCGCGCCTATCCTGTCCGCATACTTGAACTGCCCCTTGATCCCTCGCGCGGCCGTATCTATGTCAGCGGACACGCCGGATGCCCGCAGATCCGTGGCCACAGCCTGCGCCCTCAGCTTCGCCCCATCTCCTATATAGGCGACGAATACGTCGGGACCGGGCTCTGCGGGTAGTTCAATGCCTGTATTCTCCAGCAGAAGAAGCAGCCTCTCAATGCCGAGTCCGAAACCGACTCCCGGCACATCGGGGCCGCCGAGCTCCGCGATCAAATGGTCGTATCTACCTCCTCCGCAGACCGTGCCCTGCGCGCCTATCATGTCTGACACGAACTCAAACGCAGTCTTCGTATAGTAATCAAGCCCGCGCACGATACTCGTATCCACCTCGTAGGCGATGCTACGCGCCGTCAGGTAGGACTCGAGCTGTGTGAAGGCGCTACGGCATTCCTCGCACAAATAGTCCATCATGACGGGCGCACCGTGTACCAACTCATGGCAGACGGACGACTTGCAGTCGAGTATGCGCAGGGGATTCCTCTCGTAACGCAATTTGCACGTATCACATAGCTCGGTATAGCGTGGCTCCAGGAAAACTTTCAACGCCTCGCGATAGGACGGCCTGCATGAAGGACAACCTATACTGTTGACGCGCAAACTGAGCTCCGTCAGCCCCAGTCCACGCAGGAAGGCATCCGCCAGTCCGATGACCTCCGCGTCGGCTGTCATGTCATGCGATCCAAACACCTCTATGCCGAACTGATGAAATTCCCTGAATCTCCCAGATTGCGGTCTCTCATAGCGAAAACATGATATCTCGTACCACAGCTTTACGGGCAGTGGCTCCGCATACATCTTGTTCTCGATGAAGGCGCGCGCCACGCCGGCCGTCCCCTCGGGGCGTAGAGTGACGCTACGGTGGCCGAGGTCCTCGAAGGTATACATCTGCTTGCGCACGACATCCGAGGCGTCCCCTATACCGCGCGCGAACAACTCAGTGTGCTCAAACACAGGCGTTCTGATCTCCTCAAAGCCCGCCTTGCGGCAAGCCCCCACAAAATCGCGCTCAAGCCTCCGCCATCTCGCGGTATCGGCCGGCAGTATATCCTTCGTCCCCTTTGGCGCTTTTGTCAACATTATATCTTCCTCGCTCGCCACTATGCGGCACAGTTCTTCGACGAATACATTCGGCATATATTACCGTAGTCCCGCATTATTCCCTCACACAGACATTATAACGCTTTTCGTAACCGATGGTAGTGGGTTGCATATGGCCGGGATAGACCTCAATGTCGTCAGGCAATGTATAAAGTTTCTCCTTGATGGAGCGTTCCAGCGTGCCGTAGTCGCCAGTGGGCAGGTCCGTCCTCCCGATCGACTCCCTGAATAGCGTATCACCCGAGAACAGAACGCCGGGCGCGAGGATGGATATACCGCCTACCGTGTGACCGGGCGTCGCGATAATCTTCAGCGTAACGCCCCCGACGGATAGCTCGTCCCCATCGGACAGCAGGATGTCGGGGATGAAGGTTTCTATGCTCCCCGTGATGTATTCCGCAAAATTATAACTGGGATTGCCGAGAATGGGAGCCTCGTCCTTGCCCGCGGCGAGCATCGATCCGGGGTACGCGTCGAGGATGGCGCTGACACCTCCGAGGTGATCTCCATGCCCATGCGTGAGTATTACGTATTTCAAGGACAGCCCTTCGCTCGCTATAGCGAAACGCACTTCTTCCGCGAAAACGGCGGGATCGACGATGAAAGCCTCTTTCGAGACCTCATCCCAAGCGAGGTAACAATTCGTACCTAACGCACCCAGTTCAAAAGTTCTTATCTGCATGTTTTTTCCTCATTATTCATTTCATCTCTCAAGTGATCCTACCATCCCAACGATACCATCATTATGCCCTGTATACCTCCTTCACGCTCTCGATCTGCCTGAGCGCGCGCAGCACCTTCTCCATCTGCTGCTTGCCGGAGATGGACAATGTCAGATTGATGCGCGCAGAGCCATCCTCGTCCAGCGATAGCTTTGCCCCCGTTATGTTCACATCCATGTCCGCACACTTTCTGGATATATCCGAGAAAAGGCCCTTCCTGTCATCCGCGATGATGGAGAAGTCCGCGTCAAAAGTACCGCGCGCACCCTGATCGTTCCATTCCACTTCTAGCAATCTGTCCTTATCCTCGCCCTTAATAAGGCTCAATATGTTTGGACAGTCCCGCCGATGGACCGATACGCCGTTGCCCTTCGTAACAAAGCCTATGATCCCGTCACCCGGCAATGGACTACAACAGCGCGCGAGTCGGACGAGTGGGTTCTCCACGCCTGCTATCCTGACAGCATCGCCGGACTCAGGCGAACGGCGGCGCGGCTTCGCTGCTTTTTCAAGAAGCTCCGCATCCCTCGCCGCGACCGATACGGACTTTTCCTCCTCGTAATATCCGCGTAACGCCGACACCACCTTGCTGACGAGTACGCCGCCGTAGCTGATTGACGTGAACAGTTCACTCGATGACGCGTATTTCATAGATTTGGCGATCTTGGTTATCCACACGTTACGAACGAAATCTCTCGGATCAAGGCCCTGGCGCCTGACATATTTGTCAAGCAATTCCTTGCCGCGCTCGATGTTCTGAGTACGATCCTGCTTCTTCAACCATGACCTGATCTTGGATCTCGCATTGCTACTCTTAGCTACCTGAAGCCAGTCTATGCTAGGTCCGGATGAATTGTTTGACGTTATGATTTCCACGATCTCGCCGTTGTCGAGGACGTGGTCTATCGGTACCATCTTGGCGTTCACCTTCGCACCCACGCATTTGATGCCGATATCCGTATGTATTTTGAAGGCGAAGTCTAGTGGTGTCGAGCCTGCGGGCAGTTCGATGACATCCCCTTTGGGAGTGAACACGAACACCTGACTCGCGAAGAGATCCATGCGCAGAGCTTCCATGAACTCGCGCGGATCGTTCATGTCCTTATTCCATTCCAGTGTCTGCCTGAGCCAAGCGAGCTTCACCTCCTCCTGGTCACCCGACAAGCCTTCCTTGTATTTCCAGTGAGCCGCTATGCCGAACTCCGCAACGCGGTGCATCGCCCACGTCCTTATCTGTATCTCAAAGGGTTGGCCCTTCTCATCGAGTACCGTCGTATGTATAGATTGATAGCGATTGGTTTTTGGAACCGCTATATAATCCTTGAAGCGCCCCGGTATGGGTTTCCATAGAGAATGCACCGTCCCCAGTACAGAGTAGCAGTCCTTGACCGAATCCACGATGATGCGCACCGCGGTCAGATCGAATATCTCCTCCAACGACTTCTGCTGGTATTTCATCTTCGTGTAGATGCTGTAGAAATGCTTTGATCGACCGCTGATCTCATAGCCTATCTCGAGCTCGTCAAGAGCGGCCTTGATGTCTTCCGTAGTCTTGTCTATATCCGCCTGCCGCTCGTCCTTCTTGGCTTTGACCAGATTCGCGAGTTTGTAATAGTTCTCGGGGTCAAGGTATTTCAGAGCTATGTCCTCGAGCTCAAACTTGATAGTGTAGATACCCAGGCGGCTGGCGAGCGGTGCGTATATCTCCAGAGTTTCGCGGCATTTCTCGGCGATCTGCGCCTTGTTCATATAGTTGATCGTCCTTAGGTTGTGCAGACGGTCGGCCAGCTTGATAATAAGTACGCGTATGTCCTTCGACATCGCGAGGAACATCTTGCGAAGGTTTTCCGCCTGGCGTTCCTCCCTGCTATCCAGATTCAGGCTCCCAAGCTTCGTAACGCCACCGACGAGCAGGGCTACATCGCTCCCAAAATCGTTTTCTACGTCCTCTATGCTGTACGGTGTATCCTCGACGGAATCGTGCAACAGGCCCGCAATGATGGTGCGTTCGTCCATGCCGAGATCCGCGAGTATCTTCGCAACCTCAACCGGATGCATGAGATAAGGCTCTCCCGACTTACGTAGCTGCCCTTCATGCATCTGCTCGGCCTTTTTGTACGCCCTCTCTATCAAACCGATGTCTATATTCGGATTGATACTTAACAGTTCACCGAGAAATACCTCCAGTTCTACCATTTATTCCTCATCAGTTGTCGGGCACACCGACAGCACAGACCAAGCCGTCATACGACAGCTCCGCCCGTACGAGACGACTTGCGCTTTTTTCTGCTTTTCTTCCCGCGACCACCTCCGCCGCCTGTAGGTCCGTTCGGACCTCCGCCCTTACCGGAACCCTTTTTCTTTTCATTCCTGCCCGGAGCCTTTGCACCATCAACTCCCGAGGTTTCGGGATCGCTCGCGGCCGGCGCGGGCAGTCCTTCAGCCCGATCTGCCTTCGCCTTTTTCGCTGCCTTTGACTTGGCTACGGTCTCCTCGTACCTCACGCGGCTACGCCTGTAGCCCGCGACGCCCTCGCCGCCTCCACCTATGCGCGTCAGCTCGTAATAGACAGGGCTCGCGATGAAGATGGACGAACACGCGCCCGCGATGATACCGATGAGAAGCGGCACGACGAACTCGCGTATCGTCTCACCTCCGAATATGATGAGCGGTATGATGGCGAGTATCGTCGACATACCCGTCATCAGGCTTCTTACCAGAGTCTGGTTGATGCTCGTATCCAGGAGCTCGGGCAGGGGCATCCTGCCACTGAGCAGACCGAAGTTCTCCCTGATACGGTCGAATATGACTATAGTATCATTGATGGAATAGCCGACGACCGTCAGCACCGCCGCGATGAACGGGTTGTTGATCGTGATGTTGAACAGGCCGTACATGGCGAACAGTATCGCGACATCGTGGAATACAGCCACGAGCGACGCGACACCGTACCTCCACTTGAACCTGAAACTGATGTATATGAGCATGAACAGTGCGGCCCACAGCACCGCCTGTATCGCCTTGTCCGTGAGCATACGGCCGATCGACGGACCAAACTGCTCAAACGACTCGACATCATCCTCGGAGAGACCATATTCACTGTAAAACTGGCCCAGCAACTTCGTGCGTTCCGGCGTGTCGAGCGATTTCGTCGTCTTGATGATGACGCCGCTCTTGCCATCGCTATCGTATCTAACGAGTTCCGCGTCGCTTATGCCGTTCTTTTCGAGCATTCCTCTGATATCGGCGTCGGATACCTGTTTCTCCATTTTGATCTGGAGCCTCGTGCCACCAGAGAAGTCTATCCCCTCGTTGCCGAACGGGATATTGACATTGTCTCTTCCTTGATATATGCCTACGGCTATGCCCACTACGAGTATGGCGATGGTGGCAATATAGAATTTTTTCCTATGTTTGATGTAATGGAACTTCCATTTGAGCTGGGTATGCTGGTCGGCCTCGCCTTCTCTCACGCCGAGCAAGAAGGGCTTCTTGAACAGTGGCGACTCGATGAAATTCTGCGTATAGATGTTCGCCACAAGCAGAGCCGTCACCAGGCCGATAATGATACCGCTCGCGAGGGTGAAGGCAAAACCCTTGACGGGGCCCGTTCCCAGTTGGTACAGGACGATAGCTGCGATGATGGTGGTGATCTGTGAGTCGAGGACGGCGGACAACGCCTTTTTCGTGCCGTCGCGTTGCGCGACGCGTATCGTCTTGCCGTTGCCGACCTCCTCTCTTATTCTTGCAATAATGATGACATTGGCGTCCACAGCCATACCTATGGACAACACGATGCCCGCGATGCCGGGAAGGGTGAGCACAGCGCCGCTTGCGACGAGCCACCAAAGGACGAGTGGTATGTAGAGCAACAGTGCGAGATTGGCCGCGAGCCCGAATATCCTGTACATAGCGAACATGAAGATGAGCACGAGCAGTATGCCGATGACTCCGCCCTTGACGCTGTCAGCGAGCGCTCCCATTCCTATGGTCGCGCCTATCTCAGCGCTTTCGACCTCCTTCAAATCGGCTGGCAGCGCGCCGCCCCTGATGAGCATCGAGAGATCCGTAGCCTCCTGCATCGTAAATTCCTCAATGATGGCGCTACGACTGTCGATAGGTCCGCTGTTAACCCCCGGAGCGGAAATGATTTCGTCATCCAGAACTATGATGATCTGATCGGAGCTGATGGCGAAGCCGTTCGGGTTCGTCAATATGTTGCCGGCCTTGTCCCGATATGTCAGAACGCTACCTGTCCCGGTATCCGCTACCGCGCCGGAAGTCGTCCCAGCGGCGGCGCCTGTCGCAGTTTCGGCGACCGCATCCGGCGCTGCGTCCGTCACCGGCTTCATGACGTCCTCAGCAGGGATGGTGCGATTGTAAGCGGTGGTCGTAGCGTCGAGAAATTTTTGCTGCCCATCTGCGTTAAATTCGAGGGTAACGACGTACTTAGCGGAATTTTGTGCCCTTTCGACACCGGAGTTATCAATGTCCGCACCGGACAGCGCGTCGCTGCCGTCCGCGAGCAGAAATCTAAGCTGTGCCGTCCTGCCTATGGTATTGATGGCTTCCTCCGCGTCTTCCGCGCCCGGTAGCTCCACCCTGATGCGCTTGTCGCCCTCTATCGTAACGACCGGCTCGGAAAGCCCCATCTCGTTCACGCGTCTCTCGATGACCTCTTTCGTCTGCTGCATCAGCTGGTCGAGTTTCTGAGGATCCGATTCGCTCGTTTGAGCCTCCATCACGACATATACGCCGCCCTTGATGTCAAGGCCGAGCTTGATGTCATCAGTGATCGGTCCAAGGGGCTTACCTTTGACCGGACCAAGCCCGTGCAGGGTGGCTATCCACGTGATCACGATAAGCGCCGTAACGGCTACCGCTATTACCTTCTTGCTCATTCATACGCTCCTATTACTTGCCTTTAAGGAAAACCGTTCCCGGAAGAACAGTTTTCGGTAAATATCAAGCTACTATGCCATACCCCCGATACTACTCGTCCGCTTCCTTACCTTCTTCGGCGGCATCCTCAGATTTAAATCCGAGACGCCGTGGTTTCTTGACCGTCTTAGGCGCTTCTGCATCTTCGTCCGCCACCGTATCTTCCTGTGGCGGATCAGCCGGCTTCTCCGATCTCGCCGTTGAGCCACTCCGGGGGGCGCCCTTCTCCTCAACCTTGGATACGGCCCACTTCATGAACTCCATCCTAACCTTGTCCGAGCCGACCTCGATAGTGATAGAATCGTCAGTCACGCGCACCACCTTGCCCTTGAGTCCACCGATAGTTGTGATCTTGTCGCCCGACTTGACGGCGGAGCGCATCTCCTCAACCTGTTTTTGCTTCTTTTTCTGAGGACGAATCATCACGAAGTACATGACGGCGAAAATCAGCACGAGCATGATTATGGGTCCGCCCTGCCCTCCCAATAGCCCTGCGCCTTGTGCAGCTAATACCATATCGTCTTTCTCCCTTTCATCATACGCGACCAAGCGGCCGCCCAAAATATGCCACGATATATTATTATACAGGAAAAAAAGAGATGATAAAAGTAAAATCAATTTTTTCTTGAAAACGTCTTTTGTCTATGCTAATATATATCTCGCGCCGGCGTGGCGGAATTGGCAGACGCGCCGGATTCAAAATCCGGTGATGGCAACATCGTATCGGTTCGACCCCGATCGCCGGTACCACAAGCTGTACATCATCGACAAGCTGAACAGCGCAGGATTTTTTTCGTTTGGCTAGGCGCGCGAGCGCTGACGAAGCGACATGTACACAGACGTACATTAGCTAGGAAGCGTGAAGCGACGGCGAAGCCAAACGGGAAAAAGACAAGCTGCGGTCATGGCGGAATTGGCAGACGCGCACGGTTGAGGGCCGTGTGGGGCAACCCGTGGAAGTTCGAGTCTTCTTGACCGCACCAAATTCCGATAATCCGAACGGTCAGATATTGGCAGCAAGGCCGATAGCGGGCGCGTTCGGATTTGTTATTAATCGGTCGTGATGCAGGCGAGAGTTTTGTATTGCGGTTCTCATTCTTCGGCTTCCGCAATCGGGCGTCGCGTGTAGGTTGCACACAGCCGGGAGGCGAAATAGGCTCACATCAAAAGCGCGGGTTCGCCTATATGCGTAATGTTGCGCTCGTCGAGGCGGTTTTCCAACGTCTCTGGGTTGGAGGTGGTTTTACAGCAACCTCGGGCTGAAGTAGTTTAACGACTTGCTTAGGTCGGGAAAACTGCGCCCGTCAGGGTTAGTCCCGGACAGGCGCAGTGTGCTTTCGGTGGGCGCGTATAGAAACACGCCCTTCGCCGCTTTCGTGGGGCGACTGGGGATTGTCGCTCGCTTGCGGGCTCTGCGTTTGTGTTTCTGCTACTTCACGGTTATCGTCCTTGCATATTTGTACTTGCCAACTTTCACC
>JAISLZ010000004.1 GCA_031277015.1 Eubacteriales Family XIII. Incertae Sedis bacterium
CATTTTTTCAAACTGCCGCCTTTCATCGTGACGCTCGGCATGAAAAGCGTGTTCATCGGTATAATGGCTGTCCTCGTAGGCGTGAGCAGCCTGAATCTTGATCGAACGCCGGTATCGGTCAAGGATTTTGGGATATCAAGGCTCTTTACGGTGGAAACTGAGTCAGGTACGACATACGGCCTTACCATTTTCGTTGTCCCGCTCATCATAGTCGTTGTATTCATGTGGTTCCTTCTATATCGCACGAGGATGGGCAGAAGTATTTTTGCCATAGGCAATTCCATGGAAGCGGCCAAAAGGGCCGGTTACAATCTGCTCGCCACGCATCTGTTCATATATATAACGGTAGGCGTGATTTCCGCGGTGGCAGGGCTCATGTCATGGGCCGAAGTCGGGTGGATATCGCCTACGTCCAGCAGGTTGGTGCTGGGTACAGATATGAATATCATAGCGGCGGTAATAATAGGCGGTGCCAAGCTATCGGGAGGAGAAGGGACAATCTTTGGAGCTTTGCTGGGTGTTCTTCTGGTCCGGCTGTTCGAGACCACACTGGTGTTCATAGGGTTGACAACAGCTTGGAATGATTTTTTCATCGGTTTGGCCATGCTTGCGTGTATGTCGATTACGGCAATGCAATCGTACTATAAGAAGCGTGACCTGCTCTTGTTTGAAGGATAGCTGGGGGATATGCGAATATGAATGGAAGATTTGAAACTAAATTAAAAAACCATATGTCAAATCCGGAAGATGCAAGCGTTGTATTGCTCGTCTTCATCCTTATAGGGATATTAATAGTATATCTCCCTATGATCGGAGATCTATTCTATACGTCCAGGAACTTTACTTCCATGGCATTCCAGGCGCCTGAATTTGGATTTATGGCGCTAGCTATGGCTGTTACGATGTTTTCCGGAGGAATTGATCTTTCCATAGTGTCCAACGCCACTCTCGCCGTGATATTGGGCGGTTATTTGATGCTTCATCTGGTCGCAAGCGGAATGGATTCGGGCATAGCTGTCGCTTTGTCAATCCTGCTGATGCTGGCGGTATCCACCGGGCTCGGTTTCGTAAACGGCATCATCATCGCCAATACGCATATTGTCCCATTGCTGGCTACTCTGGCGACTTTGATATTCTATAAGGGTATCGCTACAGCGATTACGACCGGCTCTGCGGTAAGCGGTTTCCCCGATATCTTCCCTGAAATTGGACAGACGAGCATCATGGAAGTCGTGCCGCTGAGTTTCCTCTTGTTTTTTGTCGCGGCAGCGGTATTGACGTTTGTCGTCAGAAAGACAAACTTTGGAAAAAAACTGTTTCTGTACGGAGAAAACCATACGGTATCTCTGTTTTCCGGGCTAAACACCAAGGCGATCATCTATAAGACATACACCTTAGCCGGTTTTCTTACCGGTGTAGGCGGCGTGTTTATGACTATGCGTGTAAATTCGGCGAAAGTGGGTTTTGGCGAATCCTATGAACTGCAGGCGATATTGGTATGCGTGCTGGGCGGCGTCAGCGCGGCCGGTGGCAAGGGCAGGATTATAGGCGTCGTGCTGGGGGTCATCGTACTTCAGTTGCTGCAGAGCGGTTTCAACCTTATTGGACTGCCCCAGCACTTCAAAAACTTCATATGGGGTGCCGTGCTTATCGGTGTGATGGTCGCCAATTATTATATTGAAAAAAACCGTCTGAAACATAATTGAGGAATTAAATAACAATCATGTTGTAGAGTGTATAGTTTAAAGCTGAAAGGGAAAATAGGATGAGCAAGAGAGAAAAGACAAGAATATTCATTGGTGGGAATCTTTTTGACGCGACGGACGGCAATATCAAGAAGGATTCCGTTGTTGTCGTAAAGGGCGATAGATTTACATACATTGGGGAGAAGAAGGACTATGTGCTACCCGAAGGCGATGATGTTGAGGTGATAGACACCGCAGGGAAGACGGTTCTCCCCGGTCTGATCGAGACGCATTGCATCACTGCGATGATCGGCGATGCAGGGCCCAACGACGCCGCCATCTCTACAGAGATGAGCAAGATGGAAATGCTGATGCGCGGTGTGTCCAAGTTGAGGGCATGCTATCATATGGGATTTACATCCATCAGGGAAGGTGGATCCGGTTGGGGGTGGTATGAAGTCGCGTTGCGCGATGCGTTGAGGCGGGGAGATGTAGATGGACCACGTTATCAGGCTGTAGGATATCATATTACGGTAAGCGGCGGGCACTCCTGTTATTTTCCGTACCATATAGGCAGGCATCGCTTGGAAGAAACCGCTGGGTATTTCGCCGATGGGCCCGACGAATGGAGGAAGGTCGCCCGGCTTAATATTTGGAACAAGACGGATTATGTAAAGGTCGTCTGCAGTTCGGATCTGGCGGACGGAGTCGCTCCGATTGACCCTACGACATCGCAAGCCACTCAGGAGGAGATCAGCGCGGCGGTCGAAGAAGCGCACAGGGCAAATAGGAAAGTGATCGCGCATTGTGAAGGCAAGACTGCGATCATGAAGGCGATCAACGCGGGCGTCAATATCATCACACATGGCTTTTGGATGGACGAGGAATGCGCTGAACTGATGGCCAGGAACAATATTTACTGGGAGCCGACCAACGCTTACGCGAGAAATCAGTATTGGGGATGTACAGATCAAGTTCCGGAGGAGTGGCTTGATATCTTTGGCAACTACCTTCCCGAATCCTGTTTTGAAAGATCCATCAACAATTGGGAAGACAAACAAAAGAACTTCAAGAAGCTCATCGACAATACGGGAGTGAAAGTATTGCTGGGCTCAGATACAGGCGCCCCCTGGGTTTGGTACGGGGAAAACGCGCAGGAGTTGGAAGCAAATGTGGAGTTGGGACAGAGTACGAGAGACGCCTTGTTTAGTTGTACAAAGTGGGCCGCGGAATCCTGCGATTGGATAGATGAAGTCGGCACCATCGAAAAGGGTAAACGCGCCGATCTGGTAATAGTGGATGGTGATCCATTGGAGAACATTTCCGTACTGTTGGACGAAGATAAGATACAGCGTGTTGTCAGAGACGGCGAGGATGTCGTATACAGACCGGAACCATTGAACAAAACGTTAAGGGAACGAATCACCTGGCTAGGTTAAGCGGATTAGCGCGATTTTTATTGAAAAATAGCCGCACGTTGATGTATAATGCAGTTCCGGAGCAAGGCAGCGCCCGGAGCCTGAAATGGGCTGTGGGTAAAGCCGGCGAAAGCTAAGGATCGGAGGTGCGTATATGTTATACGGCAAGGACGACAGGAACAAAATGCAGAGCTACACAGCTCCGGTGTTCGGTTCCGCCGCCTCGGAGTGTGATATACCTAAATACAGGCTTAACCACTGTCCCATGGAGCCGCGCATAGCCTACAGGCTCGTGAAAGACGAGCTCCTTGACGAGGGGGCGGCGCGGCAAAATCTCGCCACCTTCTGCCAGACTTATATGGAGGACGAGGCGGTGAGACTCATGGGGGAGACGCTCGAAAAAAACGCCATAGACAAGAGCGAATATCCGCGCACCGCCGAGATTGAAAATCGTTGCGTCAACATCATTGCGGACCTGTGGAACGCGCCCGCGGCTTTGAGCTATATGGGCACGTCCACGGTTGGAAGCAGTGAAGCCTGCATGCTCGGCGGCATGGCCATGAAATTCCGCTGGCGGGCAAGGGCGGCCGCGGCCGGAATCGATATCAGCGCGCGGAAGCCCAATCTCATCATTTCCTCCGGCTATCAGGTATGCTGGGAGAAATTCTGCGTATACTTTGACGTCGAGATGAGGGCTGTCCCCATGAGCCGAGGGCATATGAGGCTGGATACCGGTAGGGCCATTGAGATGGCCGATGAATACACCATCGGCGTCGTAGGTATCCTCGGCATCACGTATACCGGGGAGTACGACGATATAGAGGCGCTCGACGCAAAACTTAGGGAGTACAACCGTAATGCGAAAGTCACAGTGCCCATCCACGTGGACGCGGCATCCGGTGGACTGTATACTCCGTTCATCGAACCCGGTCTAAAATGGGACTTCCGCTTGGAAAATGTGGTGTCCATCAACACATCCGGGCATAAATACGGCCTCGTCTATCCTGGAATTGGATGGATCATCTGGAAGCATGAAGAATATCTACCGAAAGAATTGGTATTCAAGGTCAGCTACCTCGGAGGAGAGACGCCTACCATGGCCATCAATTTCTCTCGTAGCGCGAGCCAGATACTGGGACAATACTACAACTTTCTGCGCTACGGACACGAAGGTTATCGGGCAATTCATGAGCGGACGCGGCATGTCGCCATGTTCCTGGCAGGGACGGTGGAAGCTACCGGGTATTTTGATATTTACAACGACGGCAGCAGGTTGCCCCTCGTGTGTTACAAGCTTAAAGGCGATTCCGGTATTCCGTGGACCCTTTACGATCTGGCCGACCGCCTACAGATGAGGGGATGGCAGGTCCCCGCCTACCCACTGCCCGACGACCTCAGCCGGACTATCATCCAGCGCTACGTAGTGCGTGCGGATTTTGCAATGAACATGGCTTATGAGTTCGCGGAGGATTTCGGCAGGGCTCTAGATGAGCTCAACCACGCTCACGTGCTTGGCATCGACAGGCACGAGGGGAAGGTGCGCGGCTTCACGCATTGAAAAGGGATTTTTGGTGACATCAGCGTTTCTTTAGTTACAAAAAACGCGGAGCGTTGCATATTTATGTATGATATATAGGCAAATGACAAATGGACGAATATAAGCTACGGAGAGTGGCCGAGGCTGAGGCGCTCGGCGACAGGTGCTTTGACTACATCCTCGGTGAGATAAGGCCGGGAGTGACGGAGGTATGGATCGCCGCAAAGATAGACGCCTATCTGCTCGCGAACGGCGGAGAGGCGCTCGCCTTCCCTACGATATGCGTGTCGGGTCCGCGCGGCTGGCTCATGCACGGTGAGCCTTCTGATAGGGTCATAGAGAAGGGCGATCTGCTCACCATGGATTTCGGCGCGGTCTGCGGTGGTTACTGCGGAGATATGACGCGCACGGTCGCTGTAGGCGCTGAGCCGGATGCGGAGGAGAGGAAGTGCTATGAACTCGTTCTCGAATCCCAAAAACGGGGTATAGACGCGCTTGCCGCGGGCGCCTCATGCCGCGAGGTGGACAAGGCTGCGCGCGAGCCCATCAACTATGCCGGCTACGGCGGCAATTTCACGCACGGTACGGGCCACGGCGTAGGTCGTGAAGTCCATGAGTCGCCCTATATGAACCGGCGCGCGGACGAGTACCTGAAATCCGGCGATGCCGTTACCGTCGAGCCCGGCATCTATGTATGGGGAAGGTTTGGCGTGCGCATCGAGGATCTGCTCATAATCGGCGATACCGATATAACCAATCTGACGAAATCGCCTAAGTGTCTGATTGTCGTATAAGTAGCGGTGCGTGGGCCATATATACAGTAAAGCAGTATTTTTCTAAGCAAAAAGAGCACGATAATAGCGGTCTACACCGAAATCTGCTATAATTGATTCACGAAAAAGACAAGCAAATAAGCATATGCGAGGGGCAACAACGCCAATACGGAAAAAGACAAGCAAAGGAGTCAATTATGATATCGGCCGGAGAGTTTCGCAAGGGCATAACATTCGAGATAGACGGGGAACCATTTGTGATCCTCGATTTTCAGCATGTCAAGCCTGGTAAAGGCAGCGCCTTCGTGCGCACGAAGTACAGGAACATCATCAGTGGCGTCATACGCGAGGAATCGTTCAACCCGAACGACAAGTATCCTAAGGCCCACATCGAGACCAAGAGGATGCAGTACCTCTACAATGACGGCGAGCTGTATTACTTCATGGACGAGGACACCTACGAGCAGACGCCTCTCATGGCCGATCAGGTAGAGGATGCCATACAGTGGTTGCGCGAGAACGACACGGCGGAGATCAAATTCTACAAGGGCTCGGCTTTCCTCGTTGAAGCGCCGAACTTTGTGGAACTCACCATCACCGACACCGAGCCGGGCGTGAAGGGAGATACCGCTACGAACGTGACTAAGGCAGCAACGGTCGAGACGGGAGCAGTCGTGCAGGTTCCAATATTCATAGGGGAGGGCGAAGTCATCAAGATAGATACCCGATCGGGGGAATATCTCGGCAGAGCCTGACGCCTCCACGTCCATGTTTTTTTATATAAGGGGATCATACCTGAACGATGCGATACAAGAGAGAAAAGAATTATAGAGTGCGCCGCCGGGTTTCGCTCATAGTGACTGCCGCTGTCGTCGTGTTTGCCGTCTGGCTCGGCATGCAGTTCATGGCCTATCAGGAAGCGCAGAAGCCTGTAGACCCTGAGGATAAGGCGATGGCTACCGTTGAGATTCCGGAGGGCTCCGGGATGGAAGGTGTCGCGGACATACTCGAAGGGAAAGGCCTCATAAGAAGCGCCAGGTTTTTTGCGCTCAGATCCAAGATCGAGCGCGCGGGGAGCAAGTTCAAGCCCGGCACATATCAAATGTCGAAGTCCATGAGCGTCGATGATATCATGGCCCTCCTGGTGGAGGGGGTTAAGCGCGAGGTGGTCAAGTTCACCATACCTGAGGGGCTGACGACGGCGCAGACGATGGAAATACTGGTGGAGGACGGCCTTACGACCGAGGATGAGTTTTGGGACGAGGTAGAGAACGGGCAGTATGACCACCGCTTCCTCGAAGGCGCGCCGGAGGGCAGGGATAGGCTTGAGGGCTTTCTCTACCCGGAGACCTACGAGGTGTACAAGGATGAGGGCGCTCGTGCCGCCATAGGCGTGATGCTGGCGCAGTTCGACAAACTCTTTACAGACGACGACTACGCGCGCGCGGATGAGCTTGGGCGCTCCGTACGCGAGATCGTCACGATAGCCTCTCTCATAGAGCGGGAGACCGCCGTGAAAAATGAGCGCCCGGTCATCGCTGGAGTCATAGACAACAGGCTAAAAGACGATATGAAGCTGGAGATAGACGCTTCGATCCAGTACATACTGGGTACGCCTAAGGAAAGCCTTACGAACGACGATCTCAAGATAGATTCGCCGTACAATCTCTATCAGCGCAATGGCCTGCCTCCGGGGCCGATATGCAACCCCCGGATGGATTCGATCGACGCGGCCTTGCACCCGGATAAGAACGATTACCTGTTCTATGTGCTGGATCCAGCTCTGAATGGGATGCACCGGTTTTCGGAGAGCTACGATGAATTTCTCGTGAATAAAGCGGCCTATAAGGAGGCCCTGGCCGCGCGGGACGCGGAGGGGTGATGTGCCAAAGTTTCAAAGAGCGGGCATATATGTTAGAATATATGACGAGTTGAAGGATAAGCAAGGAGGATTTTTTTTACCCAATGGACATAGCCGACCCCGACCCTAGCGGATCATACATATGGCAGATAGTTCTATTAATCATACTCATAGCAGTTAACGCATTTTTTGCCATGGCGGAGATGGCCATGGTCTCGGTGAACAGGAATACAGTCAAGCGTCTGGCCGATGAAGGCAATAGGAAAGCCATCATCCTACAGGGCTTGCTCGACAGGCCGAACAAGTTTCTCTCTACAATACAGGTTTGCATCACTCTCGCGGGTTTCCTCCAAAGCGCATCGGCGGCCACGTCCATGGCGGGCGACCTCGGCGTCTGGCTGGCGGAGCGTGGCGTCGGCTACGGGCTTCAGCTGGCGATCGTGATCATCACGCTCATCCTCTCGTTTATAAATCTCGTATTCGGCGAGCTCGTACCCAAGCGCGTGGCTTTGCAGAGTCCGGACCGCATCGCGCTGTTCATGGCCCGGCCGGTCAGCTTTGTGGCGGTCTTCTTCAAACCTTTTGTCTGGTTGCTGTCTGCTACCGTATCGGCTATTCTCAGGCCGTTCGGAGTCAAGAAGGACAGCATCGACCTCGTCTACAGCGAGGACGACATCAAGTCGCATCTTGAGGTAGGAATAGAAAACGGCCACTTGGACGAGGACAGCATGGAGATGATAACGAGCGTATTTGAGTTTGATGACAAGCTCGCGTATGAAATCATGACGCCACGCACGGACGTGTATATGAAGGGGGTCAACGACAAGCTGGCCGACTATGTGGACGAGTTGCTACATAGTCGGCATTCGCGCATACCATATTATGGCGCGAATGGCGACGACATATTGGGCGTGCTCTACATCAAGGACTTCATCATACAGGCGAAAAAGGTGGGCTGGACTCGCGTCAACATCAAGAAACTCCTGCAAAAGCCGCTTTTCGTCCCAGAGAGCAAGAAGATAGACGAGCTTTTCCATGAGATGCAGGATAGCAAGATCAATATCGCCTTCCTTGTAGACGAGTATGGCGGTATGTCGGGCATCGTCACAACGGAGGACCTGATAGAGGAGGTCATGGGAGCCATTGATGATGAGGGCGAAGATACGGAACCCAAGATGGAGAAGCTGGAAGATGGCGACTATCTCATCGATGGTAACTACTATCTTGACGACCTGAACGAAGCGCTGGGGCTTTCATACGAGTCCGATGACTACGAGACGATAGGAGGGTATCTGATAGACGAGCTCGGGGAGATCCCGGGGGATGGCGACGAGGGGCCTAAGGTCATAGAGGACGGGCGCTGCGTGTTCACGATAGAATCATGGAAGGAGCGCCGCATAGACAAGGTGCGGTTGCGCATTGTAGGCAGCCCGGATAGGGGCGTCGCGGGACAGGATGCGGCAAATCAGCCTTAGCGGGGCGTCGCGCATGAGGCGCGGCGCCGTGAAATATAGCGAGTGACAGCACAGAGCGGCCGTACAGTCGCAATACATGAAAGGAATGAAGAAATGAGCAACATGAATGAAAAAAGCGATATAGGAGGTGTGTTCGTTGCGCCTGAGGTCATCGTGACCTATATCAGTAGCGCGGTAACGGATACTCAGGGTGTCGCCGATCTTGCGGGTAATATCTCCGACACGATCACGAAGAAGATACTGGGCAATGAGAGCAAGTTCAAGGGTATCAAGATCGACGGCGGTGAGAACGGGTATACGGTGGACATATACATCATCGTAAAATATGGCGAGCGCATTCCCGACGTCGCGTGGAACGTTCAGAAGAACGTAAAGGCGTCTCTCGACGGAGTGATGGACATAGCTGTCGAAAACATCAATATACACGTACAGGGCGTCCGGAAGGAAGACACCGAAGGCGCCGGCGTGGAGCCGGAAGCGGACGGTGGCGATGTCAAGTAGGAGGGCCGTCAGGGAACTGCTAATGTGCCTCATCTACCAGATGTCAGTGACGGACAATTGGTCAGATGAGGATAAAGAGGGATTCCTTGCCGACGCCGCAAACGGCGATGTGAATGAGGCGGGATATATAGACGATGCGGGAAGGCAATATTTCGAAATCGTCATAGGCGCGGTGCGCGACAACCTGGAGGAGATAGATGGGGTCATATCCGATGCGAGCGACAACTGGAGAATAGGCCGCATATCGAAGGTTGATCTCTCGATAATCAGGCTCGCCGTCTCTGAAATGATGTACATTCCAGACATTCCGCCGGCGGTCTCGATAAACGAGGCGGTAGATCTGGCCAAACGATACGGCTCGGACAAGAGCTATGAGTTTGTCAACGGCGTCCTGGGTCGTGTCGCGAGGAATATCCCCACGAACTCCATGACTGAAAGTGGCTCCGATTGAACCCCGTCAGCGTCTCCAGGCTGAACTCGTATATTCGCAGGATATTATCGTCCAATCCCGTCCTCGCAAACGTGTCCGTCATAGGTGAGATAAGCAATTTCAAACGCCATGGTAGCGGCCATGTCTATTTTTCATTGAGGGACGCGGACGCGAAGGTTAATTGTTTCCTGCCGTCCGGAGTATATGCGTCCCTTCCTATGGGCATAGCGGACGGACGTGAGGTGACGGCAACGGGCCGTATAGACATCTACGAAAGGGGAGGGACATATTCCCTGTATATAAGGGAGCTCGAACTCGTCGGCGAAGGCGGCCTCGCCGCGGCTTTTGAGAAGCAGAAAAAGAGGTTTCTCTCTGAGGGATTGTTCGATGTTGCCGCGAAGAAGCCTCTGCCCTCTTTCCCTCGGGCTATAGCTCTGGTCACCTCGCCTACGGGCGCCGCGGTGGAAGACATGCTGAAGATCATCACGGCGAAGAATGATGTAGTCGATATCTTTATATACCCGACCCTGGTCCAGGGCCCGGAGGCGGCGGGACTCATCGCCGAGGGCATTAGCTATGTCAACGAGAGATATCCAGGCACGGACGTGATGATAGTGGGCAGAGGCGGAGGCTCGGCCGAGGAGCTTTGGGCCTTCAATGAGGAGGAGGTGGCTCGTGCGATTTTCGCGTCTAAGATACCTGTCATCTCCGCCGTCGGCCATGAAACCGACGTCACGATAGCCGACTTCGTGGCGGACGCGCGTGCCGAAACGCCCTCCGCAGCGGCTGAAATGGCAGTTCCTGATATCATGTCGGTGCGGGAGAGTATGGACAGAGCCTTCCATACGGTGAGTGAAGGGCTATTCGCCACGCTCGCGTACCTGCGCCTCAGGATGGACTCATGCGCTATGCCTCGCCTCGGAGAGATGCTATGTGACAGGATAGGGATGCGTGAAGCCAGCCTGGCCGGAGCATTCGCTTCACTGGGGGCTAGCACCGGAGCCGCGATAAGGGATAGGACCGCTGTTGCCGGGGCCGCGTACGCGAGACTGTGTGCGTCCGATCCCGTACGCATCATGTCCCAGGGCTACGCCGCGCTCGTCAAGGACGGCAGGTCGGTGAGGTCGGCATCGGAATTGAACGAGGGCGATACCGTGACAGCGAGGCTTGCGGATGGCGCCGCGTTGATGACTGTAGATGCGGTCCGGAAGGACAGCAAGGCGATATGATATTGTTTCGGCACGGTATACTATATGTAACCGCCAGAACGCGGGTTCGGGCATCGCAATGTGGTATAATATTGTTGTGGTTGAGTATATACCGCCACATCGCCGGAGGGTAAGATGACCGAAGATGAACTCAGTTTTGAAGAAGCGCTCGCGAAACTCGAATCGTGCGCAGATAGGATAGCGTCGAAGGATGTTACCCTCGAGGAGGCTATCAAAGCATACGAGGAGGGTGCGTCATACTACGAGCAGTGCGATCTCATCCTGCGAAACGCCAGGCAGCGCGTACGAAAGATAGGCACGGATCCACCGGATGGTGAGGAGGGGTAGGGGCATGCTTGATTTCCCCGAATACATACGTCTGCTATATCTCGTCAACGAGAATATAGGCGGCCTGTTGCCTGAAGTGGATGTTAACAGCGCCTCGCTCGCGGAGAGCATGAGATACAGCTTGAATGCCGGGGGCAAGAGGGTACGGCCTGTCCTGTTGCTGGCAGCGTGCGAGTTGGCTGGAGGCGATACTATGGAGGCCATACCATACGCGTGTGCGGTAGAGTACATCCATACGTATTCGCTCATACACGATGACCTGCCCGCGATGGACGACGATGATATGAGAAGGGGCATGCCCACGAACCATAAGGTCTATGGAGAAGCTGCGGCGATACTCGCGGGCGACGGACTGCTATCCTCTGCCTTCGAGGTCATGTATACGGACATGCTCATGTACTTTGATAGGCCCGCCATGCTGAAAAGACGTGCACGGGCCGCGTACGAGATATGCAAAGCCAGCGGCCCACGCGGTATGATCGCCGGTCAGGTCGCCGATATAGAGGCCGAAAACAAGGGGGTATCCCCTGAGTTGCTTGAATACATACAGGTGAACAAGACGGCCGCGCTCATCAGGGCGTCCGTCTTGGCCGGAGGCTATATCGGCGGTGCGGACGCGGAGCTCATAGACAGTCTATCCGTATACGGGGAGAATCTCGGACTCGCGTTTCAGATAGCGGACGACATACTCGACGTCACGGGCGATGAGTATGAGCTTGGCAAGGCGATCGGAGGCGATGAGAGGCAGCGCAAGGCGACATATCCGTCGATACACGGCATGGAAGAATCTCGGGCAAAATTATCCGCGCTGACGAGAAAGGCGATAGAGGGTATTTCCTCCTACGACCGTAACAGTGATTTTTTTACAGAGATAGCAAGGGGGCTCGCGGGACGTACGAGTTGAAGCCGCGCGAGATGTACTGAGAGAGAACATAATGCTAAAGAGAGACGTAACCAAGTATCTGTTTCCCGACGATTTGAAAAGTATGTCAGAAGACGAGCTCGAGGTGCTTTCGTATTCGATCAGGGATTTTCTCATAACCAAGGTCTCTGCTACGGGCGGCCATCTCGCTCCGAATCTGGGAGCCGTTGAGCTCACGATAGCGCTCCACAGGGCATTCAACTTCCCGCACGACAGCATAGTATGGGACGTAGGTCACCAAGCCTATGTACACAAAATACTCACCGGTAGGGCGGATGGTTTTGAGAGGCTCCGGCAGTACGGTGGGATGTCCGGCTTCCCCCGGCCTTCGGAAAGCCCGTACGATATCTATTCGGGCGGGCACAGCAGTACGTCGATATCCATGGCCATGGGGCTTGCGGAAGCGCGTGACCTCAAAGGTGGCAATGAGCATATCGTCGCGGTCATAGGCGACGGCTCAATGACGGGAGGGCCTGCTTTCGAAGGACTGAATAACGCTGGTACGAAGCGCACGCGGATGATAGTTGTGCTGAACGACAACAATATGTCAATTGCACACAGTATAGGAAGTCTTTCCCTGCATCTGAATATGCTGCGTTCCTCTACAGCCTATCTGGAGATGAAGAAAACGATTAAGCGCAGGCTTGGCTCCTCACACGGTTTTGGCGAAAAACTGCTGCACGGGATAGAGCATGTGCGTGATGCCATACGCTACGCGATGGTGGAGGAGTCCATATTTGAGGATATGGGGTTCAGCTATTTTGGACCGATAGACGGCCACAGCATCCCCGAGCTTATAGACATACTGTCAGGGGTCAAGGTCATCGACGGTCCCGTGCTAGTGCATGTGATCACGGAGAAAGGCAGGGGCTACAAGAACGCGGAAAAGCACCCCGACAGGTTCCATGGAGTGGGGCCGTTCGATTCCGTAACCGGGCTGCCAAAGGCGGCTGACGACACGCTCACATGGTCTGAGGAATGCGGAGAGGAGCTCACGCGGCTCGCGAGGGAAGATGACAGGGTGATCGCTGTGACCGCTGCCATGGCCGCCGGTACGGGACTGTCCGTGTTCGCAAAAGCGTTCCCCAAGAGGTTTTTTGACGCGGGCATTGCGGAAGCGCATGCGGTTACATTTGCGTCTGGGCTCGCGACACAGGGGCTTCGCCCTTTTGTTGCGCTGTACTCCACATTCCTGCAACGGGCCTATGATCAGTTGATAGTGGATGTCGCCCTGCACAAGCTGCCCGTGACCTTTCTCGTTGACCGCGCCGGGAACGTGGGTGAGGATGGGGAGACCCATCACGGTATATTCGACATATCATATCTCAGCCACATCCCGAACATGCGCATCCTCGCGCCATCTGACTCCGTGACACTCAGAGGGATGCTGTCGTACGCGCTCTCCGAAGATTCCGGGCCTATAGCCATCAGATATCCCAAGGGGACAGTGCGCGAGGACATAACGGCCGTTCCTAAGCCTCACAGGCCCCCGACCGTGGCGGAACGGACGGCGAAAACCCGCGCCATGGCGGACTTTCTGAAGCATTCAAAAAGCCGTGTCCTGCGCGAAGGCGGTGACGCTACCGTGTTCAGCGTCGGGTGCATGACAGGGACGGCGCTTGAAGCGGCAGGTATACTCGCACATAAGGGCATAGGACTATGTGTCGTGGATGTCCTATTTATTAAGCCTCTGGATCGCTCACAGGTGATAAATGCAATGGAACATGGTGCGCCGATAGTCACGATAGAGGACAACATGCTGGCGGGAGGTTTCGGCGAGGCCGTGAACTCCGTGTTGCTTGACAATAACGAACCTTTCAGGTATATGCCCCGCGTACTAAATATGGGATGGCCGGACGAGTTCATACCACATGGAGGTAGAGGCATCCTTCTGCAGGAGTACGGCCTCGACGCTATGTCTGTCGCCGATCGCATACTCAAGTTTGTAAAGGGAGACCCGTGGCAGGCGCCACGCCAGGAAAAAGGACACGTAAAACGAAAGATAAAAGGTTAAAATGGATGAAAAAATGGAAGAAAGATCTGTAAGAGGATCGGCAGGCGGCGCTCGAAAGGAACGCCTTGACGCGTTGCTGGCGGCAAGAGGGTTCTTCGGATCTCGTGAACGCGCCCATGCCTCAGTCATGGCGGGCGAAGTGGAGGTGGACGGGCAACCGGCGACCAAGCCGGGGGTACGTTATCACTTCGCTGCTGACATCACGGTGACCGAGCGCACAAAGCCTTATGTCAGCAGGGGAGGGCTGAAGCTTGAACGCGCGTTCGACGAATGGGATATAAATGTCATGGGCGCTACCTGTGCCGATATCGGCGCGTCAACGGGAGGTTTCACCGATTTGATGCTCCAACGCGGAGCACGCAAGGTATACGCTATAGATGTAGGTTATGGCCAGCTCGACTGGAAGCTGCGCATGGACGAGCGCGTGGTGAACATTGAACGTACGAATATCAGGTATTTCGATACTGCGCGCATAGAGGATCCTGTATCGTTCATATCCATAGATGTATCGTTCATATCGTTGAAACTCGTATTGCCCGTAGCGGCCTCTATGCTTGCGCCAGGCGGCCTCATCGTAGCCCTTGTCAAGCCCCAGTTTGAGGCAGGGCGCAGGCAGGTGGGGAAGAAGGGCGTCGTTCGTGACGAGGATGTTCGCAGGGAAACGCTCGAAAGGGTGCGGGGATATGCTACAGGGACTGGCCTTGCCGTTGATGGTGTCATCGAATCGCCCATCACGGGAGCGAAAGGCAATGTGGAATATCTTATGAGGTGCGGCCGTGAATAAGCCTTCTCCGATGCTACAACAGTATCTGGACATAAAGGAGCAGTACAAAGACTGCATCCTGTTCTTCCGTCTGGGCGACTTCTATGAGATGTTCTACGACGACGCGATCACTGCCTCACAGGTACTCGGAATAACGCTCACGAAGAAGACCGTGGGCGGCGGTTATGAGCGCGCTCCGCTATGCGGCGTGCCGTACCATTCCTCGGATTCCTACATAGCGAAGCTCATAGACAGCGGCTACAAGGTGGCTGTATGCGAACAGACGGAGGATCCTAAGCTCGCGCGCGGCATCGTCAGGCGCGATGTCGTCCGGGTCATCACGCCGGGAACGGTCACGGGTGATTCCATGTTGAGCGCTCACGACAACAATTACCTCGCATGCGTAGCGGAGGCGGCGGGAGAGTACGGGCTCGTGTGGTGTGACATTTCCACCGGTGAGCTCAACGCCGCCGCGATAAGCGGCGCGGGCAGGGAAGCTACACTATCAGGGCAGCTCGCGTTGATCGGTGCGAAGGAAATACTGGTGGCGGCGGACGATGCGGCCGCGTTTGGAAATCTGCCGGGCATAGCGGACGTCGCCTATGTGACCTCCGTCGGGCCTGCGGAGGTACACGCAGGTCGCATCGCGTTCGAGAGACAGTTCGGCACATCCGCCGCAAGGGCTCACGGCATAGGTGAGGACGGAGCCGCCGCAACAGCTCTGTACGCTATCTTTTCGTATCTTGAGGAGACGCAGAAACAGGAGCTGACATACATGCGTCCACCCGTACTACGGGATATGTCAGGTCACATGCGGCTAGACCGGGCGAGCGTACGCAGTCTTGAATTGACGGAAACGTTGTTTGACAGGGATGTGAAAGGCTCGCTACTGGGAGTCTTAGATATGACACATACTGCCATGGGAGGCAGGCTTATACGAAAATGGATCAAAGAGCCTCTGACCGACGTCGCCGGGATAGAACTCCGCCTGGGTGCGGTGGACGCGCTCATGAACGATGTGCTCGCGCGCAACAACATCAAAGAACACCTCAAGGCCGTCTACGACATAGAGAGGCTGGCAGGTCGTGTTTCGTACGGTAACGCGAACGCCCGCGATCTTATCGCGCTTTTGCGTAGCATCAGCGCGATACCCGATGTGAAGGATGAACTTGCCGGGCAGAGCTCTCCGTTGCTTACGGAGCTCGGCTCTCTTATGGACGACTTCGCGGAAGCGCGTTCGCTGATATCCGGCGCCATCACCGACGACCCTCCATTCACGGTAAGGGAGGGCGGCATCATTCGTGATGGCTATTCGAATGAACTCGACACGCTGAAACTCTCCATCAGGGATGGACAGGAATGGCTTGCGGGACTCGAGTTCAAAGAGCGCGACAGGACGGGCATACCGAATCTCAAAGTCGGTTACAACAAGGTGTTCGGATATTATATCAACGTGACCAATTCATACAAGGATCTCGTGCCTCCCGAATACATAAGGAAGCAGACCCTGGTCAATGCGGAGCGTTACATCACGCCTGAGATGAAGGAAATCGAGTCCGTAGTGCTCGGCGCGGAGGCCCGCATCAACGAGATGGAGTACAGCCTGTTCGACAGGATAAGGCTGGACCTCCAGGTTTACATCCCTGCCTTGCAGCGGGCATCAGAGGCCCTTGCCGCACTCGACGCACTGCTGTCGTTCGCAGAGGTGGCTTCAAGATACGGATATGTGAAACCTACGGTTGACGAAGGGGATGTGATAGAGATAGAGAGAGGGAGACATCCCGTAATAGAGCGTACGCTCACGGACACCGTGTTCGTGCCCAACGACGTGTACATAGACAGATCCAGCCGTAACATGCTGCTCATCACTGGTCCGAACATGGCGGGTAAATCTACGTATATGCGCCAGACCGCCCTCATCGTGCTCATGGCTCAGGCCGGATGTTTCGTGCCCGCGGATCGCGCGCGTATCGGCGTTGCTGACAGGCTGTACACGCGTATCGGCGCGTCCGACAACCTCGCGCGTGGCGAGAGCACCTTCTTTGTGGAAATGAGCGAACTCGCTTATATACTAAACACGGCCACGGACCGCAGCTTCGTCATCCTGGATGAGATAGGGCGTGGGACGAGCACTTACGACGGCCTTGCGATAGCATGGGCCGTGGTAGACTATCTGTGCGGGAAGGGCGACGGCGGCGCGTCTCAAGAGTCCGGATCAGGGCGGGTGCGTACGATGTTCGCGACGCACTACCATGAGCTCACCTCGCTTGAAGGCAAGGCGTCGGGCCTTATAAATCTGAATACTGAGACGGCGGACACGGGTGACGACGTGGTGTTCCTTCATCGTATCGCCGAAGGCCCTGCAAACCGTAGCTACGGCATACACGTCGCTAAGCTTGCGGGGGTACCGCTGATCCTGCTCGACGACGCGCAAAACAAGCTCGACGAGCTTGAAGGAGAAGGCGAAAAGCGTTCGCTTGAGTCGCGTTTGACAAGCGTGATGCCCTCCTCACCACCGGGGCCTGACGCATATGGCGGCATCCCGGGCACGAGCGTAGCTAGGCAGATAGACATGTTCTCGTCCATGCCTCATCCCATTATCGAACGACTTAAAGCTATGGACCTCATGCAGATAACTCCATCACAGGCTTTCGCCATACTGGAGGAGCTCAAGAATGCCGCGCAGAGCGAATAGTATCATACAATTGCCCAAGGGTATCTCGGACAAGATCGCCGCGGGAGAGGTTGTCACAAGCCCATTATCCGTTGTCAAGGAACTCGTGGAGAACTCCTTGGACGCGGGAGCCTCTCTCATCACCGTAGAGATAGAAAGCGGCGGCAAGACCTGCATCCGCGTGGTCGATAACGGTTCAGGCATCCCTGCTTCCGAAGTCGCGCTCGCCTTCGCGCCACACGCAACGAGCAAGATAAAGGATGAGGCCGATCTGGACAGCATCTCCACCCTCGGATTTCGTGGTGAAGCGCTCGCATCCATCGCCGCCGTATCAAGACTTGAAATGGTCACCAAAACCGTTGATGAGAAGATAGCCACCCGCGTCATCATCGAAGGCGGACAGACCGTCGGCTCGGAGCCGGCAGGCGCGCCGAACGGCACGTCAGTTACGGTCAGGGACATCTTCTACAACACGCCCGCGCGACTCAAATTCATGAAGTCGGACCGCAGCGAGACGACGAAGATAGCGGATCTCATATCGCGCATAGCCTCGGCCTATCCGGATAGGAAGATACGGTTCTCAACCAACGGTACCTTGCTGTTTTCGACGCCCGGTGGCGGTGACAGGCTGCAGACCATACTCACCGTGTTCGGTTCCGCCGCGGACGGGGATCTTGTAGAGGTGCACGCGGAACAAGGCGCGCCTGCAATGAGTCTCGCGGCGTGGGTTTCAGATCCGAATAGCAGCACGAGGACGCGCCGTGGTCAGGTATTTTTCGTCAACGGCAGATACGTGAAGGACGACATCATCTCAGGGGCGGTCGCCGAGGCGTACAGAGAGTTCATGTTCGAAGGGCGTTTCCCTCACGCGTACATATTTCTCGAGATAGATCCGACACTCCTTGATGTGAACGTGCACCCGACCAAGAGTGAAATAAAATTTGCAGATGGCGAGACCGTGCGTGTATTCGTGAGGGAAGCCATATTGCTAAAGCTCATGTCCGTCTCCGGTATACCTAAGGCGCATACCGCACGTCAGTTTGCAGCCGCGAAGCGCGCCACGCGCGAATATTACAGCTACAAGACGGAGCCCGCCGTGGAATCCGGCGGAGCGGGAAGCCCCCGTGCCGTGTCCCACGGCGCGTCTGGAGCGGGGAGGGGAGGCGCATCCTACGAATCCCTTAAAAACGGGGAAGATGGAAACGATCCCCATGAGGCCGCCAGCGAAGTAAAGGACGGTCACGTGCGGGCTGTCAAGATATCCGATCTATGGGGTGGCGAAAGGAGTAGGGCGCCATATATGCCTGCAGTGGCGGACGAGAAAGTCGGAGCGGAATCAGTGTCGGAGAGCGTCGCTACGGTGAGGGAACCTGAATCATCCGGTGACGCGTACCCCGCCCAGCAGGAATTTCGCATAGATACCCTTCATGTCCTGGGCGACATATTCGGCTCCTACATCGTGGCCTTCGACGACGACTGCCTCTATCTGGTGGACTGGCACGCGGCACACGAACGCGTTAACTATGAACGGTTCATGAAGGAATACCGTACGGGTGAAAAACTCAGCCAGGAGTTGCTCGCGCCTCAGGTACTGAGAATGCCTGCCGCGGCGAAGCTACGCGCGGAGGAATGGGCAGCCTGGCTGACGGACGCGGGATTCACTGCCGAGATATTCGGCGACGGCTCGCTCATCATCAAGGCCGCCCCCGCCTTTCTCGGCCTTGGCGAGGCCATGCGGTACGCGGCCGATCTGATGGAGGAGGGAGGCAAGACGCCCCCCGATAACGACAGGGCAGTGGCCCGCCTCATATCCAGGGCCTGCCGCAGTTCCGTGAAGGCAAATTCGGCCATACAGAAGGACGAGGCGACAGCCCTCCTCAGGAGTCTGTCGGCCTGCGCAAACCCCTACACATGCCCGCACGGAAGGCCGGTATTCATCAGATACACGAGGCGTGAGCTTGAGAAGCTGTTCAAAAGGGTGTGAGCGTTGCCCCGTGGGAGCGCGCTATGAGTGATTCCATAGTCATCATGGGGCCTACGGCCGTCGGCAAGACGGAGATAGCCGTCAGTGTGGCGGAGAGTGTCGGTGGAGAAATAATCTCGGCCGACAGCATCCAGGTATACAGGGGGCTCGACATAGGTGCGGCAAGGCCCTCATCCGACCAGCTCGCGAGGATCCCACATCACATGATAGGCGTCATAGAGCCCGAATGCCCCTACTCCGCATATGAATACCGCAGTGACGCGGGAAGGGCGATCGGCGATATACTGAGCAGGGGCAAGGTTCCCGTCATCGCTGGAGGCACGGGCCTGTATATACATTCACTCGTATACGACATGGATTTCGGAGGCTCAAAAGGTGACGAATCTGTCCGTGCTGAATATGAGCGGATTGCGGCGGAGCGCGGCCGTGCATATGTGTACGGTCTGTTGATAGAGAAAGATCCCGAAGCTGCGGAGAAAATACATCCGAACAATCTAAAGCGCGTCATACGCGCTCTCGAACGCGCGGGCAAGTACAAAAACTTCAGCATGGATATGCGCAGGGGAAAACTCCTAAACCCCGCGCTGTTTCTCCTTACGAGGAAGCGCGCCGATCTGGTGAGACGCATAGACATTCGCGTGGACGGAATGATGAAAGCCGGGCTTGTAGGCGAGGTGGAACGCCTCGTTAAGCGAGGACTTAGCATGGACCACATATCCATGTTTGGAATAGGATACAAGGAGACTCTCGGCTATCTGCGCGGCGATTACAGTATGGACGAGATGGTGGAGCTGATCAAAATACATACGCGCCGCTACGCGAAGCGCCAGATGACATGGTTCAGACGCTACGAGGAGGCAAACGCCATCGACCTCCTACCGACTGACGCGACCTCCGCCGTCGCGGCGGAGGTCGCGTCACACTATAAAGGCTTATAGCGATTCTGCATAAATGGGTCCGCTTGCCTCCTTACGCCGCAGGATTGGTCCAGTACGCTTTGACGTACCTGGCATTCACATAGCCCGTGACCTTCTTGCCTGACTTTTTCTTGTATGTAATCTTGTACCAGTCGTTGGCATTGCCCTTGCGGTTGATCTTCTTTGTGATCCGGAATTTCACCGATTTTCTCACGTAGCCTTTTATCGCGGAGCGCGCCATTGACAGGGATCTGATATTCAGTGCGGATACACCTTTCTTGAGCTTGCCATAACGGACAAACCAGCGCGCATACAGGGTCGTCGTTTTCTTGTACTTCACGACGGTATTCTTCGTTATCCTCTTGCCACCTTTTTTCTTCGTAGTGTACCAGCCCTTGAATTTGTACATACCCTTTCTGGACGCTGCCGGGAGACTACCGAATTTTTTGCCTATGGTGAGTTTCTTTGTGATCGACTTGACCTTGACCCTTTTGCCTTTTTTCTTAACGATCAGAGTACCGCCATTTGCCGAGAACTTAACGTTCACGGTTTTGACTGCAACCTTGGGTGGCTTCTTCGTGGCATCCTTCTTGCCACCCTCGTTCGGTACATCGCTTTCGAGGCTACGGATGATCGTCACGCTTTCCGTCACGGTGTTGCCCGCCAAATCCGATGTGGAGATGAATACGTCCTCCCTATCACCGCTGATAGCGCCATTTAGAGTGAAACGACCGTCCGCGCCGCTCGTCACTCTATGCCCGGCGCTGCTCATCACTTCTGCCCCCGGTTCGGTGGAACCGGTGATAGCATAGTTGCCATCCGACGTCTTGCGCTGTGAGGAGTTGAGGTCATCTACCAGCAGGAAGGGTGCGACCTTGTCTATCACTATGTTCACGAGTTCCGTCATCGTATCGCCAGCCGCGTTCTTCGCGGTGATCGCAAAGAGCCCGTTGGTCATGATCTCACCCGCTTTATCGATGAAATCCGTCTCTTTTAGCTGTAAAGTCTTTGCATTCACCGCGGCTTTCAGGGCGGGATCACGTGCCGCGGCGGAATACTTCCTGACCGTTATATCCGCGGGCTGGTCCACGTTGATATCCAGATATGAGCCTTCCAAAAGGTAGTAGGTCGTCGTGCCGTTCACCGTATCTTTGGCGCCCCTGAATGGCTCTATCGTGAGCTGCGGCGGATCTGCGATGGGAACCGCGATATTCCTTGTGACAGGCACGCCCTGTTGCTGTAGCTCCAGACGGTCATTCTGGTAGCCTTCGTCCACAGACACGAGCGCCTTTGAGACGGCACCTGATGGCAGGACGTTTTTCATGTTCATTTGGTATTCCGATGTAAATATGGGGGTCACTTTCATTGAATAGGTATGCCCGCCCGGTATGCCCGATAGCAATACGTCGAATTTGCCGTCAGCTTTTTTCTGATTTTCCGTAATGGTGAATGACAACGGAGTTTCCATCTGTCCACTATTGTCGTCTACCGCTCTGGTAGCCAGCTTCCCGGTCTCATCGTACAGGTTCACCATGTAGTACGCGGGGCTCCATTTTGCCTGGTTTGCGCTTTCGTTTGTAGAGAAATTGTCGTCGTCCTTTACCTGCCCGAAACCCGCGGCTGCCGTAGCGCCCGTAAACTTCAGGTTTATGGACTCGTTGCCCGCCGCCGTGACCGCAAGGTCGTTCAGCGCGCCCGGGGCAATGATAGACGCCTTAGTGTTCGCCACGTCGATGGGCGTATATATCCTGCCCGTGGAGATGAGCTCGCGGTCATCCGCTGTTGTCACCTCATAGAGCAGGACTGTGGGTATGTACTTTCCGCTCTCCAGCTTGTCGTTCAAGCCGTAATCCGACAGGGTCAGTGTATTGCTAAATGTAGTGGCGTATCCAGTAACGTCGCCTTCGTCCAACAAGACGGAATCCTCCGACTCCTCGTTGTAGGCGTCTTTCTTCTCCAGAATTACCTTGTAGCGATAGTTCTTGGCGGATTCCAAATTCTCAGCCGTAAAAGAAAGTTTCGCATTGTTTTCCGTCAGTTTGCTTTCGGTAATCTCCGGCTTCGCGTCGGCTTCCATCACCCAGCTTCTGAACTCACCATTGGAGGTCAGCTTGTATTCGCCTGGGCCATCCACCCGGACCATCAGCCCGGAGCCGTCGCCCGCGCGCAGGGCATTGTAGCTCGCTTCTGCCTGCTCCGCCGTGCTCTCCACTCCCATAGGGACGGGTCTGATCGCTACAGGGGCGCCGCTTGGGCCGTAGAGGGTCAGGTTCATGTCCTCTGCGCCCGCGACGAGACTCGCCGCCTGGATCCAGTAGCTTTCATCGTCATTATCCGGCACATTGATGGTGTGGATGGACCCGCCCACGTCGCCGTACACGCTGATATCGGCGTCCTCACTGGGATCGGCGGCCGCGCTCTGCGTAGCCATGGTGCGAAGCGCGCCCGTATTCTTCGGTACGGGCTGCTCCTTCACTTCGCCAAAGCTATCCGCTGCAACGCGTATGCCTTCGCCTATCACGATTTTCCCTCCGGTCTTTTTATCGCCGAAGGTTTCGCTATAGAGGGCATAATCAGCGACGGTTTTTCCGTCAGTGCCCGCCGAGAACAGGCTTATGTCGAAGTTCGGCGGATTCCAGGGCTGTATGAAGTCATATTCCACCGCGACGTCAAGCGGCCCGAAGCCAAGCTCCGCTCCTGCCCTAAAGCTGGAAGCCTTGATGCGCTCGCTCAAAGGTATATTCATATCGAACCACGCTCCCACGGAAGCTACCTTGTACGGGCCGTAGTCCACTCCGAGGAATGTCACCTGCGGTATCTGTAGCAGACCTCTCAGACTACCCGCGGCGTAGAACTCCGCGTTTATGGCATTCAGCAGGGCAAGCACATTAGCATAGGTGTCCTTGTCGGAGATCCAGTAGGCGGGATGGTCGATGCTCGCTCCTACTTTCAAATCGCCAGTAGCGATGAATACATCCGAAACAATGCCCTTTAGGAGGTTTACACGCAGTCTGGAGTTGAACTCATACGCCACTTTGTTCTTGTTGCCTCTCCAGAAGTCAGTGGCGCCGACCTCGGTCGAAAACTCCTCAAAGAGTTGGAGGTTAATGGGTCCTATGTTCACATATGCGTCGTGTATGGACTGCTTGTAATACACCGGGCCTACGGTGAGCTCCACCCAAAACTCGAATAGTTCCAGCAGCTGGAACTTTGCACCCGCCGAGAATTTCAGCGGCGGTATGAGTGGCTTCGCAGAATCCGTCGGGTCGTAGTCCAGCGTAGATGACAGGCCCGAAAGACCTCCCTCCAGTCCTATAATATAGCCGACGGTCACAGGCGGAACGAGGGGTATGCCCTTGCTTGCCGACGCCTGAATATGAAATTCCTCAAGCATAGGGATATGGAAGCGCTTCGATTCTATCAGCTCCAGATGGCCGTTCGCCTCAAAGACCGGGGTTTCGAGAGCGCCGCCGAAACTGTAATACTTTTTGAAGGTGTTTACATTTGCATAGCCGTTGATCGCGATGATCCCGAAACCCGCGTCCACCTTGCCGTCCGCTTCAATGCCGTCAAAACCGGCAGAGCTGCCGTTCAGGTTGAACTGCAAATTCTTGATGTTCATTCCAGCAATGGGCATGTTCAGACCCGGAACCTGCAATTGCAAGCCGCCCGCAAGCTGCACTGTAGTCGGGTACATCTTGATGCTTGTGTACTCGGCTGTAAACCCATTCATTCCGAATACGTCCATCGTAATGACTCCTTGCGGCACAAAGGTCGGCGGATTTGCCGAGCCCGCCTTGGACGAATACTTCGTTCCCTGATTTAATTCCATATTCATCTTGCCCATGCTGCCTATCGGCGAGAAAAGCGTAGTCCCTTTCGCAACGAGCTTCATCGGCGCCTCTACCAATACGCTGTTTCCGGTCTGTGTAATGAATGGGACATAATCTACTCTTTCCAGTATCCTCTCCAGCGTCAGCGTACCGTTCACAAGCACGGGATTCGTGCCATTATTTATATAGATGACAATTTTCCCGCCTTCATTCCGGAATTTGAAACCATCCTTGCACTCGAAGGTGACGAGCATATCCTCAAACCTGTCGTCGCCTTTGACATCCTCCAAGGTTTCGCCGACGGTGATCCAGTAGTGGTTTGGACCCTTGACCTTCCCAATGCCCGCATAGCAAAAGCCCGCGTTGGATTTGAAGTTGATCGGCATGTCGCTGATGGGCCATTCCGTCCATTTCTCGTCGTATTCCGTCAGAGGCGCGATGCCCCAATACCAGCCGGCGTTGAGATAGTAGTATTCACCGGCCTTGAACTCCGGCATGGGGTCGCCAGCGTTCTTGGGACTCGTGATAACTCCGGGCCGTTTCACATATAGCTTTGCTTCGCTTCCAGCGGCGTTCACCTCCAGCTTTGTGAGGTCCACTGCGTAGCCGATTCCTTCTGTGAGTAACTGATCAGCGTTTTCCGTCTTGAACAGAGTGGCTTCCGGCGTATAGGTCCTGTCCTTGAACTTTTGCAGGTTCTTGCCTGTGATGATGATATGGTCGAACTTGCTCCGGTTAGTATGGTTTGGAGCCATGGTCTCTATGACAGGACGCGCGCGGTGGTCCGCCGCGACAACCTTGATATTGATGTCCGGTCTGCCGCCCTGCGGGATGTCCGCGGCGGGCGATACCGTCAGCTCATACCTGCTATATCCACTTTGGCTCTCTATCAGCTTTAGATCTATGTCGCCGGGCCGGTAGTAGCTTGAATTATCGCCAACCTCGAGCGTGTAGAACATGTCGCGGGACAGTAGGTCAGATGTCTTGAGTTCAATGATGGCGCTCGCGGTATAGCGCTTCCCGCTGGTTTGATTGTAGATGCGGCTGAACATCATGCTGCGTTCGCGTCCGCCTATTACCGTCAATATCCTGTCATCCTCACTGCCATTGATCTTGACTTTCGCGATATCATCCGTCGTGTAGACCGCCTTGACCTTGTAGGTCATGCCGCGCACAGCCTGGAAGGAATATAGGTCAGCGCTGAGATTCTGGTCGTAGCCGTTCGCCATTAGAGGCGTCGTCGCGTAGCCCTCCTGGTCGACGGTGATGGACCTCAGCCTGCCTCCCCACATCGGGTAGGCGGCGATATAGACCATGTCGCCTATGCCGGCGGTGCCGGCTTTCTCCATGTTGCCGGCAGCGGAAAAATTTGGCGTTCCAGTTCCTCCTGCCTTGAGTTTGTATGCCTGGAGATTGCCTACGCCATCCTGTCTCGCATCGTAGGGCTGCTCCTTGCCGTCTATTTCAACAAAGGTTTCCGTAACGATTTGGCCCTGCGCTTTCTGGGCTTCGACGCCGATGGTTACGGGCGCGTCCGGCATTGTGAAGGTGTAGGCGTCGCCGATCTTTTCAATAAAAGGGTTGCTATTGTCATAACCATATACGTACTCTATAGCATCGTCACCTTCGCCGACGATGACGTATACGCGCTTCACATTCCATTCGGAATTAAGTTGTTTCGGAGACGCGTAGAACATGATATCGCTGCCCGTTGCGGCTTTCATCGTCTTGCCCGCCTCATCGAGCGCGCCTTTTTTGAACGTATCATTTGCGCTATTGACACTGTGATCCGTGCCTTTCGATATCCAGTAGCTGATATCGTAGACCGTTTCGCCCTCGCCGACAAAGGGCATTGTGGATATGGTGTGCATGGCAGGTGAGGAAGGAGTTTTTTCAAGCACCAGCTCCGCAACGATGTCCTCTGTTGTGGTGTAGGTATATGACTGCTGGTAGGCGATCGGCGCAAGCGACGGAAAATTAATTTCCTCTAAAGTGCTACCATTATACTTATACACTTTTAGATAGGAATTTACACTACCATCTGTGTGTTCATTTTTTCCGTTAAGCTGATAGCCGTTGCCGAACAGGTTGATATTGAGCGTTACCTCACCGCTATCGCTTATCGGCGAAGCTGTGAGGGTTGCGCCCGAACCCTGAATCATTTCACCTTGCGGATAAGCTACACGCGTTGTCACGCGTGGTTTCGCTGTAAGGTTCAGCGTCAGCTCTACGTTCGCGTTTGGCATGGTGAACTCGAAATCATTCGCAAGGTTTTTCAGGTCTTGCGATTTGATTATCGCGCCGGTCGACAGATTGATGGCGGACAGCGTCGCGGTAGGCGCGCCGAGCCATGAATTGTCCGTGCCGATAGCCGATACCGATGCCTTGACCGTGTCGCCTGCCTCCGCGTGTAGCAGACCAGCGTTGGGCATAATAGGCGCGAACGCATCGACCGCACCGCTACTCACCTTCACATCAAGGCTGAGGCCGGCGGGGCTGGCCGCTACGATCCGCTTGTTGATGACGTATGTACCGCTGTCATATGCCTTTGCAGAGATGGTGAGATAAATAGCTGAAACCTTGTCTGCGTTGTTTCCCGGAACGGTAAATGTATATGTGTCCGTTCCGGAGGACTTAGGTGTTATCGGCAGATCTGCCAGATCACCGCCGGAATATGTTACTCTGGCATTCAGGGTCGGAGCATAATCTGCATCAAGCCTTTCCAGTGTGACCGTGACTTTATCGCCTACAAGCGCATAGAGCGCATGCTCCAAAACCTCGCCCGCAGGGGTGGTCACTGTCACATACTCCTTGACCTTGCCTGGGTTCTCGTTAGACGGGTAAAGCCTCATCGCGTTCGTGTCGGGCCGCACATATATGCTGATACCGACATATCCGTTCTCCTCCGGGTTTTGCGCGTCAACAAGGATATCCGACGGCACAGTGAATGTATATATGCCATTGTTGTCCGGCGTTACCGATATTTCCTTTTCTTCTCGACTGCCGCCTGAAAGGGGTACGATATACCCTACTTTGAGCGTCGAGGTAATTCTTTTATCGTTTACTAATTTAGCGGTAAATGAAATCTTGTCTCCTACATTTACGCGGCCTTCCCTGTGCCCATTATTTTCGGTCAACATCATTTCCGTGACCATCGTAACGCTACTTGGACCTTCTACATCTATGTAGAAAGGATGTGCGCCGGGGCTTGCCGCCATGGCCGCCATCCCGGACTTTGCGACCCCTGACCGCTTGGCGTATTTCGGTGCGGCTTCAGCAATGTCCGTTTCCGCTGCGCTGTCGGCATCTTCCTTTTCTTTTATGGAGGGCTCGAACTCAATATCCGCTTTTGTGAGGTCGTAGAATCCGTAGTTCGTATTGAATATGGCTATGGAGCTGCCCTTCGCGGTGTCGTCTGTCCCGGTCGTCGATGCCGCCTTTTCAGTGACCGCTGTATCGTCTGACCATATTTCGCTAAAGTGCAGCTTCACCGCGCTGTCAGTTACGGCCGATCCGGTCTGTATCGCGTCGGCACTGAGCCTGCCAATATCCCCAAAGGTCAAAGAGGCGGGAGCGCTGCCTTTTTCTTCTTTCAACACAAGGAACGCTTTCGCGCCATCCTTATCTTCCGAAACGTAGAGGGATCCCGGTACGGGTGACAGTTCGGCCTCTGTGGTCAGAAAGACGCCGTCGTCCGTCAGGAGAGGGAGGTCGTCCTTCTTACCGAGCAGGGTGTCTATCAGTATCTCGCCGGATATTCCAGACTCTTTTATCCCGAAATATTCCGCGCCATAGCCTACCTTGACGGCGTACGCGTTCTCATGCCCAGTGTCCTCTGTGATCGCCAGGTACTGCGAGATGACGTAGTCGCCGACCGCGTAGTGTGCGGCGACCATATCCTTCTCGACTACGGGCGGTATGAAGATGGTCCCGTCTCCAGCCGCAAGGTCTCCCTTGACATCGCCGAATACGAAGGCTTCGCCGTCTATGATGAACGTACCGTGTGACTCTGGTTTGTCTGGATCGAACTCAGCCGCGGCCGGCAGGACGGTGAAACCGCCGTCATCCATGGAAACATAGCAGGCTATATAGTCGTTATGGATGACCTTGTATTCTTTGTCACCAAAGATGTAGGTCTCGTTGCCCTGCACGGTGTTGCCTTGGCCGGGTTCGGTAGCCGTCTTTCCTAGCGCTTCTAATATCTGCCCAGGCCCTGCCAAGGGACCCTCCGTAGATGTCCCCTTTTTTGCGGATGGCTCAGGCTCTATCCCCGCCGCAAAAGCGCCGGGTGCCAGGCTGAACAGCATTGCAAGCGTCAGCAGCAGGGCAAGCAGCTTTCTTCCAAACGTTGTTTTCATTTTACACCTCTTAACATACACGTATCGGACAGGCAGACGGGCATTGCGTTTCATGGTAGCACGCGCTATCTGTCCAATAAAAAGAAAATAAACGTTCCACGGCCGGCGGAGGCGCGGCAAATAACTGCATCAATAAGGGGAAACGTATTTCCCTACTATATGATTGTAAATCGTTGTCCTGTGGAAAGCCGGAAAGGTTTCGTAATTTTAATCTTTGGGGAAGCCTGCTGCGGGTGCCCGTCAGCAGGAAAACATTACGCGCGTTCGAAGGTGTAGCCTTCGCCGTAGACGGCGCTGATGGTGTAGCCGCTGCCTTCCATTTTCTTGCGCAGTTTAGATACGGTGACTTTGACGGAGTTGTCGCCTACCATGGGCCTGCGCCACGCCTTCTCGTAGAGGTACTCCGCGCTCATGACGCGATCTTCGTTCTGAGCGAAAAGCAGGAGCAGGGCAAATTCCTTCTGCGTCAGGAGCATGTCGCGGCCACATATAAAGGCTTGGTCCGCAACGACGTCGAGGGTCAGGGCCCCTTTTTCTATGATGTCCGGCATCTGTTCCACGTTGCGGAACATGGCTTCTACGCGCGCGAGCAGCACGCTGTAGTCGAATGGCTTGGAAAGATAGTCGTTTGCGCCGAGCGAAAGGCCGCGTGAGACGTCCTGCGGCTCGCCCCAGGCGGTGAGCATGATAATGGGTATCTTGTCGCCGCTATTCCTCAGGTTTTCGAGCAGTTCCAGCCCGTTGCCGTCGGGGAGCATGATGTCGAGGACTATGGCGTCCACTGCTTCTTCCGATAGGCGCGCCCGGGCCTCGGCGAGGTTTGTGGCGGTGAGTGCGCGATAGCCACTGTCTTCAAGGGCGCCACGATTGTTCCTCAGGATGGTCCTGTCATCTTCGACGCAGAGGATGGTTCTCATGGGGCATCACCTGCCTTAGGTGGATTGGCGCCTTTCGCGTTATGCGTATCGTCCGCCTCCGCGTCCCGCGGCTCTCCCTGCGGGTCGTCCTGCGGAGGGCTACTCGCCGCAATCTCCTTGATATTTTGCACGGCGCCTTCGTATTCATTACTCAAAGCCTCGTTGATCATACCCGCCATTTTCATGATGTCCTCCTGTGAGGATACGAGCAGGCCCCCGGCTTCCTCCGGCCGCATGTTCGCCATTTGGACGTTCGTAGATACCCTCGTGAGCGGGGTCAGGAGGTCGTGCGCCATGCCGTGGTAGAAGGCGGTACGGGATGTCAGTTCCTCCGCTTTGCGCCGCGCTTCGGTGTAGCTCTCCGAGAGTATGACGCACTGGGAAAGCACGAGGAAGATGTTGGACACGATGCCGGGCACGTAGTAGATGTCCAGCAGTATGATCTTGGTCAGCACGGGCCAGACGATGAATACCGCCATCGCTATCACAAAAAGTTTCATGTTCGGGCCGGTGCGAAAGGCCGGTGAGCGTACGGCGAGGACGATAACGATGGCGAACGAGATAAAACAAAAGTAGAGATACCAAAGCATGCCCGCCGCGATCGGCAGGAAGAACGGCAGTATGGATGCGGGCAGTACGGAGGCGGACAGGATAGCAATGATGAGCGCGCCTCTTTTGCCCTTGCTGAACCTGATGCCAAACACCGCAAGAGTGAACAGCACGAGGGCCGCGCTTTCCCACCCGAATATAGCGAGGTATATGCGCGACAGGGGGTCGTCCAGGCCGTCCGGCGCAAAATACTGGACGAGACTGTTCGTCTCCATCAAGAGCCTTGCCACAACAAGCATACAGTTCACCGCAAATATCAGATATACCGGCTCTCTGCGCCTCGAGAAAAACAGCATCAGATGATAGAGGCCCATCATGAAAACCATGCCGAGCGCGAATGTGAGCAGGATGCGGCGCAGCATGGCGTCCTTCATCAATATACCCGGGCGGCCGATTTCCATGCCGTACATGATGCCGTAGCCCGTGGCCATAAAGCTCGACACCTGCACGACTATTTCCGCTTTGCCGCCTGTCGGCGCAAATTCCACGAAATCGTTCCGCACGGAAGTCTCCATTCCCTGCTGTGTTTTGCCTACCTTGCCCGCCGCAAATACCTTCCGTCCATCTATCCAGACGATGGAAGCGTCGATGATCTCCGGGACGCGGAGCATCAGGGCAGGCTCGTCCGTGAGGACCGTGAGCCTGTAGGTGGCATAGCCGGACGCCGGATAGCCTTCTTCATCCCACGAGGCAGGTACGGTTATCAGCGCTTTGCCTTCCGGCTCCCCTGCCGCGAAATCACCGGGGGTATAGAGCTTTTCGTAGTAAAATTCCCATTTGCCTTCGAGGGCGTAGGCGTTTGACGCAAAATCCGCCTCGCGCAGATCGAGCGTGCCGTCCTTCGCGGGCCCCGCGCTCTCATAGCGCGGTACGGATATGGACCAGAACGCCGCGACGCAGATAGCCAGCAGTGTAAGCAGCGTGACTATGAAACGGAAAGCTGATTTTGGTTGCCGTAAACCGGAAGCTCGCTGAGGCCCCCCGTTTGAGGATGTATGCGAATCTGTGAGTGTGGGCGCCATCTCTCCTGTACCCCTACGCTTGACCTCTGCCATACGCCCCGAATCCATCCGTGAATCCGGTGTCCATATTACAGGCGGCTAATTATGGTGCGTTTTCCTGGCAATATTGTATTGGCTGGCGCACACTCTGTCAAATAGCGGAGAGGACGTATGCCTGACGGGCATAAGGCCGCCATACGCTTTGGCAACAGCAAATAGAATATGGTAGAAAATATAGAAAAAAACCTGCCGTATTTTTTCAAAAGAGATCACTACATTTTTAAAATAAATTCGCTACATCAACCGATTACATCGTTCACGGTTTGACACGCGACGCAAATACGGTGATAATATACAAAAGCTAAAAACGTGGGCGGCAGGATATTGCGCAAATGATTCAGGACAGGATAGCAGAGCTTAAAAAGCGGAAGAACGCGGTGATACTGGCGCACTTTTACCAGATGCCCGAGATTCAGGATATCGCCGACTTTGTGGGCGATTCTTTGGAGCTCAGTAGGCGAGCGCGTGATGTGGACGCGGATGTCATTGTTTTCTGTGGCGTGTGGTTCATGGCGGGGAGCGCGAAGCTGCTAAGCCCGTCGAAGATCGTCATGATAGCGAACGGGGAGGCGGGTTGCCCCATGGCTGACATGGCGACCGCGGGGGATGTCGCGCGTCTGCGCGAGATGCACCCGAAAGCGGCGGTCGTCACCTATGTCAACTCGAGCGTCGAGGTGAAGGCGGTGAGTGATATTTGCTGTACTTCCTCAAACGCGGTCAGGATCGTAGAGTCACTGCCTAACGCGGAGATCATCTTTGTACCTGACAGGAATCTCGGAAGCTATGTAGCAAGATTCACTGATAAAAAAATCATCACCTTCAATGGCTACTGCCCTACGCACCATAGGGTCTTTATCGAACATGTGGACGCGGCGCGGCGGGCCCAGCCGAACGCCGAGCTGCTCGTACACCCCGAGTGTGTCCGCGAAGTCGTGGACGCGGCGGATTTCGTCGGCAGTACGGCGCAGATCATCGCCTACGCGGGCGCTTCCAGCGGCAAAGAGTTCATCATCGGCACGGAGGAGGGGGTCCTGCACCCGTTGAAACGGCAAAATCCGGACAAGAGATTCTACATGCTGTCCGACCGCCTCATCTGCCCCAACATGAAAAAGACGTCTCTCGAGGATGTGGTAGCCTGCCTTGAGGAAGGGGTCGGCGCGATTGAGATTGACCCCGGCACAGCGGACGCCGCGGCGACAAGCCTGTTCAGGATGCTGGAAGTCAAATAAGAGGAAGGCGGGCATGGTGAGGAAATACGCCTTTTGCGGAGATTTGAGAGAGATTGGCACGCGTGACTACGATGTGGTGATCGCGGGTTCGGGTGCGGCGGGGCTATACTGCGCGTTGAATCTGGATCCGGACCTGAAGTGCGCCGTGCTAAACAAGCTGGGCGCGGAAGAATCCAATTCCATGTACGCCCAGGGCGGGATCGCGTCGGTCACGCTAGGCGGTGACAGTTGGCAGAGTCACCTTGCCGATACTCTTGAGGCGGGCGCCGGACTGTGTGACGAAAAAGCTGTGGAAATACTGGTCAGGGAAGGACCGGGTGATATCCGAACGCTGATAGAGCTTGGCGTGCCGTTTGACAGGGGCGAAAAAGGCGACCTCTCAGCTTCTACCGAAGGGGCTCACAGCCACAGCCGTATACTGCACTGTGGCGGCGATGCGACGGGGCGCCACATCACAAAGACCCTTTACGAGAATGCTCTGTCCAGGGAGAATATCGAATTTTTGGAATATGTCACGCTGGTCGACGTGCTGACAGATGAGGAGGGCCATGTCACAGGCGCGGTCGCGCTGAATGACAGCGGCGGGTACATCCTACTGCGTTCGCGGCACGTCGTGATAGCGTCGGGCGGCATAGGCAGGATATACAGGAACAGCACGAACGCAGGGAGTGCCACGGGCGACGGCATAGCGGCCGCCATGCGCGCGGGCGCAAAGACGGGCCATATGGAGTTCGTCCAGTTCCACCCGACGGCTCTCATACACCCGGACGGCAATATGCGTTTTTTTCTCATCTCGGAGGCGTTGAGGGGGGAGGGGGCGATACTGCGCAACCGCAGATGGGAGCCCTTCATGCAGGGCGTGCACCCGCTTTCGGACCTCGCTCCTAGGGACGTCGTGTCCAGGGCGATAGTGGCCGAAATGATGAAGGACGACCTGCCCAACGTCTATCTCGATATCACGTCAAAGCCGCGTGAGTTCCTACGCAGGCGCTTCCCCGTCATATACGGCGAGTGCATGGGGCGCGGGATCGACATCGCGGTCGACTGGATTCCGGTCGTGCCGGTCCAGCACTATTTTATGGGCGGTATAGGGACGGACGAAAACGCCATGAGCAGCGTGGACGGGCTGTACGCCTGCGGCGAATCCGCATGCACGGGCGTCCACGGCGCGAACAGGCTCGCGAGCAATTCCCTGCTAGAGTGCCTCGTATTCGGGCGGCGCTGCGCTGACTATATAGGCGGCATCTCATTTGGCGGCGCGAAGGCGGCAGAAATGCTTGCCTACAATGCGAGGCCGCCGGGCCGGCTAGACTTCGAGACCATCCGCTCTCGTATACGGGGCAACATGACGAAGAAGGGCGGCATCATAAGGGAAGCCGCCGGGATGAATGAAGCCGCGGCGGAGATCGAGAACTTTTGCAGGGAACTGGAAGTGATTGCGCTGGCCGGTCGCATGGAGATCGAAACGCTGAATATGGCGTCCGTGGCGCTTGCCGTCCTAGTGGCTGCGCGTGCAAGGACGGAGAGTGTGGGCGCGCACTACCGCGGTGACGCGCTGGATAAGGAAATGCCATGATGGATAATGGTTTCCACAATATTATGATTGATGAAATCGTAAAAAACGCGCTCATGGAGGATATCGGAACGGGTGATGTGACGACGCTGTCCACCGTAGCTGCAGACAAAACCATAGCAGGCAAGTTCATCGCCAAAGAGAGCGGCGTCATATGCGGCATGCCCGTAGTGGAGCGCGTGTTCGCGCTGATGGATCATAGCATCGCCTTAGGGGTTCTGTGCGGCGACGGCGAATCGGTGGAGGCCGGCGCCGTTATAGCCGAAATTTCCGGCAGGGCGCAGCCCATCCTCTCGGGAGAGAGGGTGGCGCTCAACTTCCTCCAGAGGCTGTCGGGGATAGCGACGCGCACGCGCAGGTGCGTGGACACGGTCAAAACCACGAAGGCGAGGATCACGGACACGAGGAAGACCACGCCAGGCCTCAGGGCGCTGGAGAAATACGCGGTAAAGACGGGGGGCGGGAGCAACCACAGGCTCGGCCTCTCGGACGGCGTGCTTCTCAAGGACAACCACATCAGGGCTGCGGGGGGGATTGGGGCCGCAGTGAAAGCGGCTAGAAAAAACATTCCGCACACCTTGAAGATCGAGGTCGAGGTCGAGAACGAGCATATGGTGAGGGAGGCATTGGACAGCGGCGCAGACATCATCATGCTGGACAACATGGGGATAGACGAGATAGCGTCCGCCGTGAAACTGATTTCAGGGCGCGCGCTCGTGGAAGCGTCCGGCAACATAGGGGACAAAGACCTGCTCACGGTCGCGCGGACAGGCGTCGATATTATTTCTATAGGCGCCCTGACCCATACGGTGAGGGCGATGGACATCAGCTTGCGATTTGGGTGACGCCATGTGAACGGACATATTCGCCAAGCGTCAGGAGCTTTGCGTTTTCTGGGAGCAATCGCTGTGCCTTCCGATGAATCGCGTTGACGGCGATTCTTTTTTTATCAGGTTCGTTTAAGGGGAGCGGTATAAGATGCTGGGCATAAATCATTTCACTGTTACCAGAAAGGAGCGACAAATACAATGGAAGTGAAAGATACAAAGAAACGCAAATGGAACGTGATAACGCTTATCTGCATGGCGGCTATCATCGCGGGAGTGACGACGACAGTCTCATTCGCGGCCGCGGGAAATGATCCCGCGGTGACGGCCTCGGATACTTCCGGGGGATACCCAGTGAAATCGGGGAACGCCAAGATTGCGCAGAAGATGTCCAATGGTAAATACCGGTACATCCTGTACGAAAATGGCACTGGCGTGTATTCATCCGATGGAGGAAAGACCTGGAAGAAGGATACGGAGAAGACCGTCAGAATAACCAAGAAGGCGGCCGGGAAGAAAGCTGCCAACGCCAAGAAAAAGGCCGCAGAGCGGAAGAAAGCTGCCGACGCCAAGAAGAAATCCGCAGAGCGGAAGAAAGCCGCCGACGCCAAGAAGAAGGCCGCAGAGCGGAAGAAAGCTGCCGACGCCAAGAAGAAGGCCGCTGAGAGGAAGAAAGCTGCCGACGCCAAGAAGAAGGCCGCAGAGAGGAAGAAAGCTGCCGACGCCAAGAAGAAGGCCGCTGAGAGGAAGAAAATGGCAAAAAAATCTACAGCCGACGTATTCCAAGGCAAAAATGGCGCCCCTGTGATCGGAAGGTACGTAGGTAAGGATACCAAGGTATCGTTTGATGGCGGCAAGACTTGGCAAAAGATCGCGGACCCCGTGAAAACTATCAGGCTTTCCGCCTAGAGGTGACTGGGTCATCACAAGCAATGCGAAACTACGCGGCCGATCCCGGCCGCGTAGCGTTTTTTGCGTCATTGTGCAGTTATAATGTAAGCTCGTTCGCAGGGAAATGATTTTCAGCCATATTGCGGCCGGCCATTTTACACAGAAGCGTAATGCCTGGTTCACCGTTCGGTAATGGATTTGAGATAGAATAGGCGTATGCCAAGGGAACTGCATGTACACAACAAGAGCGACCGACCGGACAATGTGGTCATGAAGGAAGCTCTCATAGACGAAAGGAGCGAGGCCATCCAGCAGGAACTTCCGAATTTCCTGCGCGGTTTTTTCGTCTATCTCAAGGGGAGCGTGCTGCCTATGACGCGGCTAGCCTACCTCGGGGACATACGCTTTTTCTTTCGTTACCTCATCGAAGAGACCGACCTGACGGCCGCGAAGGGGACGGGGGATATCAGGCAGGCTGACCTCGCGGGCGTGAAGGCGGTAGACGTGAACATCTTCCTCGACTACTGCCGACGCTACAAGATCGAGGGAGAGAAGGGCGTCTACGTGTACAGCAACGACAACAAGTCGCTCGCGCGCAAGCGTTCCTCGGTCTCCGTCCTGTTCAAGTATCTGTACCGCGACGAGCTCGTGCCGAAGAACATCACGGACGGCTTCGACCCGATCAGGCTGCCCAAGCCAGGGGACCGCGAGATCAAGCGATTAGAGGACGAGGAGGTGATGGCCATGCTCGACGCGGTAACCAGCGGCACGGGGCTGTCGAAGCGCGAGAAGGTATTCTGGCAGAGGACGCGGCTGCGCGACCGCGCGATACTCGTGCTCTTCGTGACCTACGGGCTCAGGCTCTCGGAGCTGCGCGAGCTGAACCTGTCGTCGTTCAACTTCGGGCGCGGCGAGTTCAGGATATACCGCAAGCGCGGCAAGGAGGCTACAATGCCGCTGAACAGGACCGCCGAGCGGGCACTGCGCGAATACATAGGTTCGGAGCGCCGTCCCGCCGGGGAGGCGCCGGAAGGGCGACCAGCGGAGGGTGCGGCGGATAGCGACGCGCTCTTCCTCTCGCTTCGAGGCACACGCCTCACGGAACGGCAGATACGCGAGCTCGTGAAGAAGTACACGGGCATCGCGCTCGGCTCCGGGCGCAGGGCCGGCTACAGCCCGCACAAGCTGCGCGCGACGACGGCGACCTCGCTCATAGAGCGCGGCAATTCGATATTCGATGTGCAGGAGCTGCTGAACCACGACAACATCACGACGACGCAGCTCTACGCTGCTCACCGTCGCAATGCCAAGCGCGAGCTCATAGATGATATGGAGTGGGACGATGAGGCGTGAGCGCGGGCGTTCTTGCCATGACAGCCTCGGTATCAGCGGCGGCCTGATGGCGTTCGCTGAAAGCTGCGAGGCCGAGATCGCCGGGGGCTTTGCAGAGCACGACGATATATGCGCGCGCAACCAGGCCAAGGTACTTACCGCTTTCCGTAAGAACCGCGTGTCGGAGAGTCACTTCGCGTGGGCAACGGGCTATGGGCAGGGCGATGCGGGCAGGGATGTGACGGACCGCGTATTTGCGGATGTGTTCGGCGCAGAGACGGCGCTCGCGAGGCCCATCATCACCTGCGGCACCCACGCGCTCGCGCTCGTATTCCAGGGAATACTCAGGCCGGGCGACGAGCTGCTGTACTGCACGGGCCTTCCATACGACAGCCTTCACAGTACGATTGGGCTGACAGGGCAGGGCATGGGCTCTCTCGCCGACTTCGGCATCACATTCCGCAAGGTAGACCTCTCCCCGGACGGCTTCATAGACATGGACGCCGTGAGGGAGGCGGTAGGCCCGCGTACGCGCATGGCCGCCGTACAGCGCGCAACGGGATATGAGGAGAGAAGGGCGCTGACCATGCCGGAGATCGCTTCGTGGGCGGCATCCGTGAAGGGCGTGAGCCACGGCATCATCACTATGGCGGACAACTGCTACGGCGAGTTCATCTCTGATACCGAGCCGACAGAGAACGGCGTAGACATCATGGCCGGGTCGCTCATCAAGAACCCCGGCGGCGGCCTCGCCCTGACTGGCGGCTACGTATGCGGTCGTGCCGACCTCGTGGAGGCCGTCAGCTACCGCATGACCTGCCCAGGCGTCGGCGGCGATATGGGCCTCATGTTCGGGCAGACGAGGACAATGCTGCAAGGCCTGTTCCTCGCGCCCCAGACCGTGAACGGCGCGGTGAAGGGCGCTATGTTCTGCGCCGCCCTGTTCGGGAAGCTCGGCTACCACGTCAGCCCCGGGCCGCTGGACGGGCGCAGCGACATCATCGAGACCGTGCGCCTGGGCAGCCCCGAAGCTATGGAGGCTTTCTGCGAGGGTGTGCAGGCGGCCGCACCCATAGACAGCTTCGTGACTCCCGTGTTCGAGGACATGCCGGAGTACGAGGACCCCATCATCATGGCCGCCGGCGCCTTCGTGCAGGGCTCGTCCATCGAAATGTCCGCGGACGGGCCGCGTCGCGAACCCTACAATATATACTTCCAGGGCGGGCTGTCGTACGAATATTCCAAGCTCGGCGTCCTTATGGCCGCGCAGCGGCTGATAGACAGAGGGCTGCTCACGATTTAGGGCGCCTTGGCCGGGAAACGCCGGAATATGGACGATGTTTATTGAATGGGTAAAAAAACACAGATTCCGAATCCTTGCCGTAGCTGTATTGCTGTTTTTGGGGGTTTTGGACCACCTCTTCAAACTGAAACTGTTTTCGTTGGCCATGCTGGTTGTCGGGGGACTGAATTTCATATTCGCCGTACTACGATACAAGAATACGCGAAGCAAGGAAGAGGTCAAGAATATGGCTATGTGGGCCGCCATGCTCGCGTGGTTCACCTTCGCTTTTATCGACAGTTTCGGGCCGGACGCTTGAGGGGGAGGCGGAGTGCAGGCGCTTGCCAGGTTTCCTAGTCAATCACATAAATTCGCTTGACCTGTTACGACGAAGCTTATTTCATCCTTTTATATCATATAACATTTTATTATATTTTATTACATTCTATTACATTCTGTTATATTTTATGATAAAATACCGTCAGCAAGTACGTTGCCAAGATATTGAACGAAAGGCTAGGCTATGGGTTATGTCTGAAACATTTAACACATTTTCGCCGTCTTTCGGAAACCGTCCGAATGCGCTGGTTGGCCGTCAAGATGTAATCGGGGAGTTCTTATCCGGATTGAAGGGCGTTCCCGGCAATATGAAACGCGCGACATTTTTTTCCGGACAACGCGGAATGGGGAAAACCGCTCTTCTGCTCGAACTCGCGTCCAAAGCCGAAAAGATGGATTTCGTGGTTGCCAATGTGCTGGCTAATGCAGGCATGATGGATGAAATCATTCAGTTGCTTCAGCTCAACGGGGCGGGATATGTGGACAAATCACCAGGACGCTTCAAGGCGATCAATGTCGGCGTGCCGGGATTTTCATTCGGCCTGACATTTTCGGATGAAATCAAAGAACTTGCCGCTACATACCAACATCTGGTCGGAGAGGGAAAGAACATCGCCATTGCCATGGCCGGCCTCTCTTCCGCAGTATCAGGGGTGCTCAACGGCAAAATGCTTACATTCCTGAACCGCGCCAACAAAGTCAGGCTTGCCTCTATCCCTCTCAACGATATCAGCATATACTACTCTTCCGTTTTCAAAAGACTTGGGAAGAAGATCGATGCGGAGTCCCTGGAAAAAGCGGTCACAGCCACGAGGGGCTATCCATATCTGCTGCAGCTTGTGGGATACTATATTCTTGAATATGCAGGCGATTCACGCACCATTACACGGGACGCGGTGCAGCTTGCGGAAAACAGCGCCAAGCGGGAATTGATAGAAACAGTATACTTGCCTAGCTTGAGGCCGCTGTCCAAAACAGACATGAAATTTCTCCGGGCAATGGCCGAAAGCGGCGAGAGCGGCACGGTAGCTGAAGTCATGAAGCGCATGGACGCCTCGAACGCTACAGTGCAGCAGTATCGTGCGAGGCTTATTGCATCAGGTATCGTGACTTCATCTGCCCATGGCATGACTGCATCAGCAACGGCAATTTTGGATATGAGTTCAGCATACAAATTCACCCCGTGGACCGTACTTCCAACTAGTTCCAGGGGGGGGGCACAGTAATCTAGGTTCACCTGAAACTGTCTATTACCTCATTAATATGAACTTTGATTTAGGCGCGGAGCGGGCCGACCGCTTCGCTTTTTTGCGTGCGCCGATGAGTGCGCTAGCACAGCGGGGACGTACTTTTTTGTGTCATCCAAATCTTCCCGCTCACGCCGCAAACAAAGTTATCGTTTGGTATCCACGGATACCTTGCAATATAAATATCAATAATTAATAGGAAAGGAAGGAAAATCTCAATGAACATGATTCTAAGGAAACGACTGGTGAACAGGGGCGGGGCGCCGGACGCCGGGGTGGCCATGCGCCGCAGCAAAGGCTTCACTCTCGTGGAGGTCATCGTCGTACTCGTCATACTCGCGATACTCGCGGCCATCGCCATACCCGCGCTTACCGGCTACATCGACAAAGCTGAGGACAAGAAGTACATAGCGGATGCTCGCAATGCTATGGTCGCTCTGCGCACGGTAATTGATGAAGCCTATGCGGACGGGTCGATAAACAAGGGATTTGCTGAGCTCCCCTTGTCCAATACCAACTTGAAGCAAGATTGGTTATCCAACGGGACCCACTCCTGGGATGCTAGCAGCTTGAAGTATTGGAATCTGGAGTTCTTGGGGCGTATCAATGATGGATGGTCAGGCGTTAATTCAGATACTGTCAATACGAATGCCAGCCCCTCAGCGAGGACCTACTTCAAAAAAGCGGCCGAGTTAATGGAGACTCCATATCCTGACATGAAAACGGACCCGGGCTTTTGGGAGATATTACTTTTCGCTCCCAGATCGCCTGATAATACGTTGATGGGCGCCCCGGCTTTTATATGGCTGTATTTACCCGAAGGCGGTATTGTTGGTAAGTCCATGGTCGTTGTCACCTATGGATTGAATATAGTCGATACGACTCTTGAATGGTCTAGCTTTAGACTGGGATCAAATTTGTCTTACAGTTCTAACGCGGGTTATAAAGTATTTTATGACAAAAAATTTTCCTAATTAGCGCATTCAATCTCATTGGCTAAATTCCCCGCGCCGCATTGCCGTAGCGAAACGGTATACAGGCATACAGTCGGGGCCGTCCCTTTCCCGGAGCGGCCCCGGCATCGACGTTGTTGCTTCATAATCGTTGATGGCAGCGACGTCGGGACGCTCGCATTATCAAATCAAAGCCACTCTTGGCATTATGAATGTTTTTTAAGTGAAAAGGGAGTTTCATTATAAAAACATTGTAGCAGCGCCAAATGCCCCACGGTGTAAAGTATTTCTGGGATAATTGAATCAGGGAGAATGTGGTAAGGGAGGAGCCATTGTATGGCTCCATCTCCCCGCCGTTCCTTGATATAACGCAGGGCATTTCCG
>JAISLZ010000017.1 GCA_031277015.1 Eubacteriales Family XIII. Incertae Sedis bacterium
AAAGTGAACATGATTACAAAGAAAAGGTTGGCGGACAGGAGAGGCCGCCGCGGCTTCACCCTTGTTGAGGTCATCGTCGTCCTCGTCATTCTCGCGATCCTCGCCGCCATCGCCATCCCCGCGCTCACGGGGTACATCGACAAGGCGGAGGACAAGAAGTATATCGCGGACGCCAGGAACGCGGCGGAAGCCATGCGCGCGGTAATCGCTGAAGCCTATGCAGACGGGACGCTTTATAAACTTCCGACGGATGAAACTCTTATTACACAGGAAAGAGACTACCCTAATAATGGAGATACGTATCAGTTTAAAAATACAAATTTTAAAAAATTTAATATTGCCAGACTCTCAAGCTATAACTATGAAGGCAAATATTATGTGTATTACAATAAGGCGCGGGATTTGATTGCAACTGAAAATATTGACGATGATACTTTTACGGGATATTGGGATTTTTACTTTTTGTCGCCGAATGAGTCACAATACAATATTCTGAACGCGCCGGCGTTCTACATGGGATACTATCCGGAAGGCAATAGCCAGGGTTTGCCATTGATTATAGTCACCTATGGTGTAGACGTAGACAGTAACGATACTTCTATCAAGACGCATGTTAATCTTGGCGCAAAATTTAATAATCTGTCAAAAGAAGCCTTCGATGGGAAGGCGGGCTACAAGGTATTCGCCGACCTGACAGTAGGCTGATGTTAGCGAATAACACAAGGATAAATAGGCAAGGGATGGTTACTACGTGAGGGAAACATCGACATGGGCAAAATGTTGAGCGGTGTTTCCCTAGAACAGTTCGCTGAGGTCCTCGATTTTTAGGAAATCCTGCCAGGGGAGGCCGCTGTCGCCAATCAGCAGCGTCTTACTGCCGGGGAAACGTTTCTTGAATATCGCCAGGTTCTCCGGCGCGGGGTCGCCATATCGGATATCATGCTTTGAATCCTATCCATCTCATCCAGGAAAGAGCTGGCTGCCGTCACGTCCCCTGGAGGGGCGCGTGTTTATTTCACATAGCCTATATCGTATGTTCTATGTGCTGCATTTGTCCGGGTCGTTCTTATCACAATAGATTGAAATATTAGTGCAATCACGCTATAATGACATTGAAAGGCGGTATTATGCGCGTTTATCTTGATAACTGCTGCTTCAATCGTCCGTTCGATGAGCAGACTTCCATTGTGATTCGGTTGGAAACCGATGCAAAGCTACATATTCAGGAACTTATTCGCTCCGGCAAAGCAGAGCTTTGTTGGTCATTCGTGCTTGATTACGAAAACGCTGCTCATCCGTTTGACGAAGTCCGCAATCGCATTCTTGAATGGAAGGCGCTCGCAGCTCTTGACTGTGATCTGTCAAGCGAGGTTTCCGAAAAAGCCACTGAACTGATGACGCTTGGTTTGCGGCAGATGGATGCTGCGCATATCGCGTGCGCGATAGCGCTCGGTGCAGACTGTTTTCTCACGACCGACAAGAAGATTCTGAACAAGCCGATTACCGGGATTGCGATATTGAACCCAATTGACTTTTTAAGGAGGTATGTCGATGAGGAGTAATGCCCTTGTTAAGGATGAAGGTATGCGCGTTCTTGCCGAGCGGCTCGGACTGGTTGATGCCGAGCGGTTTGTTACGCTCCTACGCCGTGAGCCGTTTGACTACACCGAATGGCGGCGTGACCTATACAAAGATGTTCCGCTTGATGCATTCCTGAAGAACGCGCATGAACATCGGGTATACAGCTAAGACTCGTGAAGAAAGCCGTGTCTATCCGTCGAAGATGGGGCGCTGTTCTTTCTTGTAAATCCACTTGCTGGGAGCTCAAGTTTTATATGATTTGACAAGGCGCGGCGTGCGGTATATTATTGTTGATATAAAACCCATGCACGGGAGATAATAGGTGCGTGGGATGATAGTGACGGATGGGTGTCAGTCTCGAAATGAATATGGCAAGCTATAAAAATATCAATCGCCAGGGGTGGGCAGAGCCCCATTTGAAGCGCGTCATGTTCCCAATATCTTCCAGGGGGGGGGCACGCTGAATTAAGCCCGGTCGTCTCGGCCGATTTTCCCTTTCATATTAATACTGATACTGACGTGGAGCGGACTATCTGCTCCGCGTTTTTGCGTATTTACAAACACGATATGAATGCAAAGGAGCGAGCGAATGGCAGCCCAAAGTTTGCGAGTGAGTGATAGAAAACATAAGTGAGGAGCATCGGCAATCTCGAGGAAAGTCTGTCATTCGCTCGCGACAAACCAAGTCATCCGTGGGTATTCCGTAGATACCTCGCAATATAGATAATACGTTAGATAGTACAGAAGGGAGCAACAAATGAACATTATACTAAAGCAACGATTGGCTAAGAGAGAGCACTGTGACGGCGTATTTTTATTCTCCTTCCCCGGAAAGGCGGCCACACACCACCGCAAGGGCTTCACACTCGTGGAGGTGATCGTCGTCCTTGTCATCCTTGCGATACTCGCGGCCATCGCCATCCCCGCGCTGACGGGTTATATTGACAAAGCAAAATGGAAGGGCCTGGTATTGCAGGCAAAGACGCAGATGACAGCCATACAGACTATGCTAACGGAACAAAAGGTCAGGGACGGCGCTTTGAAGGCGTACGCCGAGGGGAACGCCGGAGCTGATGATTATTTTTATAAAGTAGCCACATCGACGTCAGCTATTGGAACGAGCTACCAGTTTGAAATGTTTACAACGTTGGGTCTGCAGGAATACAAGAAGCTGACTGGGGATAATGAAAGTTTGTCCGCCTTCAATGCCTCGCCTGCGAAATATCCTGCCGCGGTTACAGATATCAACGGCGCCATAGCCACATATCGATATGTACAGAATGACCCGCCTGGCGGGACTGGCGCAACCATCGCACTATATATAAGGGACGTAAATTCCAATGATCACGCAACGAAATGGTATCTTAGTCTGTATGCTAACCCTAGCGGACCAAGCGCCGCTTTGGTTGGTAAGTTAAAAAGTGGCTGGAATGTTTTCCACATAGACTGGAGCAATTCTTCGTCATTCAAGTACGAGATCTACGACTGGTAGTTTGCATACATCATGGACGGAGCTATTTGTGTCGTGCTATTGGCCGATCGCCGTGAAGGAGAAAAACGCGTCTTGTTGTCAGCGTGACAATTTTTGTAACTACCAGTTAGTGAGGCGGCGCGGCGTTCAGTCGCGCCGTTGTCCATGATTTCCACATTCTGTAATGTACTCTTAATCTCATCACCGTGATGGTAGGATATATAATAGAAGCATGATTGAATACATTGATGTGACCAAATACTACGGCGACAATGTCGGCGTAGAGGGTGTGAGTTGTCGGATCGACAACGGGGAGTTTGTTTTTTTAGTGGGGCCTTCGGGCTCGGGCAAGTCCACCTTCGTGAAGCTCATGCTCAAGCTCATAGACGCAGACGGCGGCAAGATCATGTACAACGGCTACGATGTGACGCGGCTGGAGAACATGGAGATCGCGCGCCACAGGCGTAGCATGGGTATAGTCTTTCAGGATTTTAGCCTATTGCCAAAGAAGACGGTCGCTGAGAATGTCGCGTTCGCGATGGAGATCATCGGCAGGTCGCGCAGGTCCATCAGAAGGCAGGTGCCGCAGATGCTGGATCTCGTGGGTATCAGCGGTGAAGCGCACAAGTTCCCGAACGAGATTTCCATCGGTGAGCAACAGCGCGTCGCGATCGCGCGCGCGATAGTGAACAATCCGTCTGTGCTCATCGCGGACGAGCCCACGGGCAACCTCGATCCGGAGACGGGCTGGGAGATCATGCGGTTGCTCGAACAGATCAACCGCAGAGGTACGACCGTCATCATGGTCACACATTCGAGCGAGATTGTCAACGCGATGGGCAAGAGGGTCATCGCTATAAGGGATGGCAAGGTCGTGCGCGACGAGAACGAGGGCATGTACAGGCCGGAATATGACGGGCCCGACGCGGGCGCCGATGGCGAGGTGTTTGAGCTATGACCAACCCTTTTGTGATGTTACGTCAGACGTTTAGCCAGATCGGTCGCAACATGAATATGACGGTCGCGTCGATGTTTTCTATCACGGCCATCCTGTTGATTCTAGGCATATTTTTTATCATCCTCGTGAACATCAACAACATCTCTGACAGCGTGCAGGAGAATTTCGGCAAAGTGCAGATCAATCTGCTCGATTCGGTAGATGAGGCCAGATCACAGCAGATCATGGCCGAGTTTGAGCCGATGGAAGGAGTTGAGGGTGTATCGTTTCTTTCGAGGGACGAAGCGATGGAGAACTTCAAGAAAAAGTTCGGCGATAGCGCTGATATTTTCAACAAGCTTGAGGTGAATCCGTTGCCAAACGCGATCATTGTCAAGGTGCCCGAAATCGAAAACGCCGAGGGTATCGCCAAAAAGGCTGAGGGCCTGGAGGGTGTAGAGAGAGTCAATTACGCGCAGGATGCGGTCGACAAGCTCATCAAGATATCCAACTACATCCAGCTTGGCGCGCTCATTCTCATTGCGGCTTTGCTCGCGATCTCCATCGTTGTCGTATCGAACACGATCAAGTTGACCGTGCTCGCCCGTGAGCGCGAGATAACGATCATGAAGTATGTGGGCGCGACCAACTGGTTCATACGCGGCCCATTCCTGCTAGAAGGTATCATCATAGGTATGATAAGCGCGGCGGTTTCGAGTATCATCATCGCCGTTATATACCATCAGGTCATCTCCATCTTTGGCCTCGACTTCGCGTTACTCATGTCGACGAGTTTCGTCACGGAGGAGTTCCTCATAAAAAATCTCATCGTTGTCTACGTAGCCCTGGGCGTCAGCATAGGATCGTGCGGCAGTATCATCTCCATGAGACGGTTTCTTGATACGTGAGGAATGGAGAGGGCACGCGTCAAAGGCCAGGGGCAACCTTTAGGGTGGGGGCTTAGTCATGAGGGCACCCGGGGAAATCGTGGATGAAATCCTTGCAAAGAGATGCATCACGGACCGCTCTGAGTTTTTTGCGGAGAAGCCGCTTGCGACCTATGATCCATTCCTTCTTCCCGGGATGGACGATGGTGTCGATACTGCTTATCGCCATATCGCGGAAGGTAAGCGCATATGCGTATATGGTGACTATGATGCGGACGGGCTTCTGTCAGTGACGTTGCTCACGGAATTTTTTGAGAGTTTACCCGGCGTTCAGAGGGAACGTATTTCATGGTATATTCCGTCACGGTTCGGTGAGGGATACGGCCTGAACGAAGCTGCGATAAAGCAGTTACGCGCGGATGGCGCCGAGCTGATCATTACAGTCGACTGCGGTATCGTCTCCGCTCGTGAGGTGGACGCGGCCATGAGCGCGGGTATGGCGGTTGTCATTACGGATCACCACGAACCCGACCCGGCAGCCGTGCCCGCGTGCCCCGTCATTGACCCCAAGATACCCGGTTCGGCTTATCCGTTCGCCGGGCTGTGCGGCTGTGGCGTAGCATTCAAACTCGCACAGGCCATGCGTACGAGGTACTATCCGGATGACGAAGATGTACGCGCTGTTCTGTACTCCACCCTTGATCTTGTGGCGGTGGCGACGGTTGCCGATATGATGCCTCTTGTGGACGAGAACAGGACGCTCGTGAAATACGGGCTCCGTGCGCTCAACTCCGGCGAAAGGTGGCAGCTCGCGGAGCTGGCCGAAGGCATAGGCCTTCGCCTCGGGGAGATAACCGCATACAACATCGCTTTCGGGATAGCGCCGCATCTGAACGCGGCAGGTAGGATGGGCGACGCGGCCTTGGCAGTCGGTTTGTTCAAAGCGGAGGATAGGAATGCCGCGAGGACGATCGCCACAGAGCTGACCTCGATGAACAAGGAGCGGCGCGGTGAGCAGGATGAATCGTTTAGCGCGTGCGTGGATATAATAGAAAAAAAATATCAAAACAGTCATTTTTTGCTTGTGAAGCCACCCCGTGCTCACGAGGGAGTCGCGGGCATAGTCGCGGGCAATATCAAGGAGAGGTATCACAGGCCGGTAGCGGTGCTCGTGGATACAGACGAAGGCGGAAAGCGTGTGCTCAAGGGCTCCGCGAGGAGCGTCGCCGGCTTGGACATCACCGCGCTCATCCGGGCCCACGAGGATTTGTTGGTCAAGTATGGCGGGCACGCGATGGCGGCGGGCTTTACTCTGCGTCCGGGTGACGAGGAAACGCTGCGCGAAGCATTGGAGGCGGACGTCAGGGCGCTAGCCGCAGACAACCCGGACCTGTTCTCTCCGCCGTGCTCGTACGATTCGGAGATACAGCCGGAAGATGCGTCCATGGAGCTCGCGCGTATGCTCGAAGATTTCGAGCCGACGGGCGAGGGCAACCCAAGGCCGGTCCTGCGCATAAAAGCTCAACTTCCAGAAAATATAAGGAGGATAGGCGCGGAAGGCCGCCATGTCAGATTCACCGCGGGCAGGCTCGAATGCGTATTTTTCGCGCGTGGGCCTCAGCGGGTGGAGCTCACGCATGGCGATGGGCCGTTCGACCTATATGGCTCGCTGGATATAAACAGGTGGAACGGCAGGGAAAGTGTGCGGTTCATTGTAAGGCAAGCGCCATGTTCAAAATGTTCAGGGAGGTGAATGCAAAACTCATCATTTTCACCATAGCCATCTTCCTTGCGGGAAGTGCGGCGGGCGTAGCTTTTTATAGCGCGCTTTCAGCTGGTGTTGCGCCCGATAGCGGCAATATCTTCGATATCGCCGCGGAGAGTGATGATTCTGTACTGTCAGCCGAGGGCGCCGCAAGAGTGCAACAGCTCGGCAAGTACCTTCAAGACAATTACTACCTGCCCGTCACCGATGGAGCGATAGAGACAGGGATTCTCCGTGGGATATTCTCGTCTCCGGGCGACCCCTATACGGCGTACTATACGAAGGATGAATTCGACGAGACGATGGAGAGGACGCACGGAGAACTGTCGGGAGTCGGGCTGACGCTCTCGGCGAACAAAGACGGTTTCATAGAGGTCATGGGCGTGGTGGAGGGCTCTCCCGCCGACGGCGCCGGAATACGCAAGGGGGATCTCCTCATCAGCGTGGACGGCACGGGATACTCGGGCGAACAGCTAGCCGGCGCGGTGGGGGCCGCCCAGGGCGAGCCGGGCACGGAGGTCGTGCTCGGCATCAGCCGAAATGGGGCGATCAAGGACTACAAGGTCACGCGGGCCGTATTCGTCACGCCGAGCGTCGCCCATGAGTACATGAAGAACGCCGTGGGCAAAGATATAGGCTATATCAGGGTATCGTCCTTCAACGACAATACGGCGACAGACTTTGAGACCGCCCTGAAAGAGATGAACGATAAGGATGGGCTAGCAGGCATAGTCATCGACGTGAGGGGCAACGCGGGAGGGCTCGTCGACAAAGCCATAGAGATGGACGACATGCTGCTAGACAAAGGCGTCATCTGCTACGCTGAGAATGGAAAAGGCGACAGGATAGAGTACGCCACGGAAGACGGCAAGCTCACGGACCTGCCGTACGCCGTGCTCATAGACGGTACGAGCGTCAGCGCCGCGGAGATATTCGCGCTCGGCGTGAAGGCCGGAGGCGGCGGCAAGCTCGTGGGAGAGACCACCTACGGCAAGGGCCTCATACAGAAGCTCGAGAAGTTTGACGAGGGCGACGGCGTGCGCATCACGATCATGCAGTACGTCGCCCCTGACGGCGAGCCCGTGAACGGCGTAGGCATAGCGCCGGATATAGAGGCGCCCCAACCGGAAGGCGCGGAGCAGGGCGCGGACTCCGACGCCCAACTGCGGAAGGCGCTGTCGCTGTTCTGATGGGCCCATTATTTTAAGGAAGATGTAAGAAACATGCATGGCGGTTCTTAAGAATTGCCGTGTAGACTCAGGTATGTCGGCAATAGGGCCGGCGTACGGCAAGGTATTGGAGGGCTTTATAGGTGACGCCATCGGCCGGAGAGCAGGGCGCGCATAGCGTTCTCGTCTGTGACGACGACAGGGACATAGTGAACGCCATCGAGATATATCTCGTTGCGGAAGGCTACCGCGTGCTGAAGGCATATGACGGCGCGGAGGCGCTTGAGTCGGTCACTCGCGGCGATGTCAGCCTCGTCATAATGGACGTCATGATGCCTGGGATGGACGGCATGCGCGCGACGATGAAGATACGCGAGCGCGCGAACATCCCCATCCTCATGCTTTCCGCGAAGTCGGAGGACTACGACAAGGTGGCGGGGCTCGGCATAGGTGCGGACGACTACGTTACGAAACCGTTCAACCCCATCGAGCTGATCGCCCGCGTGAAATCGCTCATCAGGCGGTACACGAGCCTCGGCGGCAAGGAGGGCGGGCAGGGCGTGTTCCGGTCGGGCGGCCTTGAAGTCGATGACGGGTCGAAACAGGTCACGCTCGACGGCGAACCCGTGGCGGTCACGCCTACCGAATACGGCATCCTGCGTTTCCTGACAGAGAACGCGGGTAAGGTGTTCTCCGCGGAACGGATATACGAGGCCGTCTGGGAAGAGCCGTCATACAGCCCCGAAAATACCGTGGCCGTACACATCAGAAGGATACGGGAGAAGATAGAGATCGAACCCGGCGATCCGAGATACCTGAAGGTGGTGTGGGGCATTGGATACAAAATCGAAAAAATCTGATTCGTTGCAGGAAAAAGAAACAAAGAACAATGAGACACTGAAGTGGGACGGCGTAGTGGCCGCCAAAAAGAAGAACGGTTCCCCCGGAGCGTTCGCGCTCGCTTTCGTCCTCTGCGTGCTGCTCGGCGTAGGCGGGGTGGTTGCGGGCTTCGTCGGGCTCTCCTTCGTGGACGCAAAGCTGCGCAGTGCAAAAGGCGCGGCTGAATATGTCTCAGGGGCGGCCCCGGAAGACCTGCTCTCGGACAGGCCGTATATAGAGAGCGAATTCTTCAAATCTATGGCAGGCCGGAACCTCGAAGCTGTGTTCCTGCTGCACTATCATTACAGGGAAGGCGTGGACAAGCTAGCTCAGGAGGCGGCGACGAAGGCCTACGAAAACTGCCTGCGGGAGATATACGGGCTTTTGAATGACCGTGGCGTCAACTACTTCTATTTCTCGCCGCATGAATATATCCCGTTTGCAGAGACGATGATGGAGGCTGCCGTGGAAATAGGCCCCGTATATATAGCGTTTGACACGCGAAAAATTCAGGGCGACGGGCGTATATTCGAATCATATTCATCAGGAGCGGAAGATAACGACGTCGTGGGGGAGGAGATGAAACCTTGGGGCGTGGACGGCGTAAAGGAGGCGCTCGAGGAAGTATATGCGGACGAGCTGAAGCAGCTCAAAGAGGCATTGCTCCATTCATGCCAAACGCTGTATCGTGAGGATTTTGAGATGTCGATTGACAGGCTGAACGCGAGCGGCGCCCTCTACTATGCCGGGGACGGAGACGCGCACATCGCCAATGTCAAACTGGGCGCGGACGGCCTGCCCGCAGACCCGTCCGTGTTCGATAAG